>JBBIIQ010000077.1:0-8499 GCA_037446405.1 Armatimonadota bacterium
GCGACCCACCCTGAGCAGCGTCCCCACCATCATCCGGGCCATGTGCCGCAGGAAGCGGTCGGCGGCGAAGGTGAGCAGCAGGAGATCGCCGTGCTCGGCCAGGTCGGCGACGAAGAGGGTGCAGCGGCTGGTCCCGGTCGGCGTGCCCAGGGCGCGGAATGCCCGGAAGTCGTGCTCCCCGGTGAGCCGGGCCAGGGCCTGGCGCATGGCCTTCCGGTCCAGGGCCGCCCGCACGTGATGGACGTAGGGGCGCAGGAGGGCCGAGGGGGTGGGGCGGCACAGGACGACGTAACGGTAGACGCGGAAGCGGGCATCGCGCCGGGCGTGGAACTGCGGGGGTGCCTCGGCGGCCTGCCGCACGGCGACGTCGGGAGGCAGGAGGGCGTTCAGGCCGGCGACGATCCGCTCCAGGGACAGCGGGCTGGCGGTGCGGAAGTGCGCCACCTGCCCCAGGGCGTGCACTCCGGCGTCGGTGCGGCCGGCGGCGACCACGCGGGTGGGGGTCTGCGTCAGCGCCGCCGCCGCCCGCTCCACCTCCGCCTGCACCGAGCGGCCACGCGCCTGCCGCTGCCAGCCCACGAAATGCGTTCCGTCATACTCCAGGGTCAACCTGATGGTACGCAGGGGGCGCACGGGAGCTCAGGGCAGGCCGAGCCAGCGGGGCGCCAGGACCACGGCGGTGGCCACCAGCGCCGCCGCCCAGGCCAGGCCGTCCTCCCGGGTGAAGGCCAGCTCCTTCATCCGGGTCCGCCCCTCCCCCCCGCGGTAGGCGCGGGCCTCCATGGCCAGGGCCAGCTCGTCGGCGCGGCGGAAGGCGGAGACGAAGAGCGGCACCAGGACGGGAAGCAGGGCCCGGGCGCGCTGCAGGAGGCCGCCCCGCTGGAATTCCGCGCCGCGGGCCATCTGCGCCTTGATGATCCGTTCCGTCTCCTCCAGCAGGGTGGGGATGAAGCGCAGGGCGATGGACATCATCATGGCCAGCTCGTGTCCGGGCACGCCGACGCGGCGCAGGGGGCGGAGGAGCCGTTCCATGCCGTCGGTCAGGGCCATCGGCGAGGTGGTGTACGTGAACAGCGAGGTGGCGACCACAAGCAGGATCAGGCGCAGGGCGATGAACGCCGCCCGGCGCAGCCCTTCAACGGTGATCAGCAGCGGGCCCGCCCGCAGCAGCACGGTCCCGTCGCGCACGCCGCTGAAGAACAGGTTGAGGACGAAGGTGAGCAGCAGCAGGAAGAGGATGGGCCGCAGGCTGCGGGCGGCGTACCCCAGGGGAATCTGCGCCAGCACAAACACCCCCAGGAGCAGCGCGGCCAGCAGGCCGTACCCGCTGAAGTTGGGGATGATGAAGATGGCCACCATGGCCAGCGTGGTCACGCCGATCTTCGTCCGCGGGTCGAGGCGGTGCACCACCGAGTCGCGCGGCAGGTACTGCCCGATGGCGACGTAGCGGGTCAGCTCCATCAGGCCGGGCGCAGCACGCGCAGGAGCTCGGCGCGTGCCTCCTCCACGCTCAAGAGGTCGGTGCGCACGGGCAGGCCGCGGGCCCGCAGGCGGTGCAGGATCTGCGCCGTCTGGGGGATTCCCAGGTGCAACCGCTCCAGGTCGTCCGCCCGGGCGAAGATCTGCCGCGTCGGGCCGTCCATGACCACGCGTCCGCCGTCCAGGACGATTACCCGCTCCACGGTCTGGGCGATCTCGTCCATGCTGTGGCTGATCAGGATGATGGTCAGGCGGCGCTCCGCGTGCAGCCGCAGGATCAGCCGGAGGAACTCCGCCTTGCCCTGCGGGTCCAGCCCGGCGGTGGGCTCGTCCAGGATGAGGACGCGGGGGGACATGGCCAGCACCCCGGCCAGGGCCACACGGCGCATCTCCCCTCCGGAGAGGGTGAAGGGGGAGCGCGGGCCGAAGCGGTCGGGGTCCAGCCCCACCGCCTGCAGGGCCTCGCGCACACGGGCCTGTACTTCCTCCTCCGGCAGGCCCAGGTTGCGCGGCCCGAAGGCCACGTCCCGGGCCACGCTCTCCTCGAAGAGCTGCTGCTCCGCATACTGGAAGAGCAGGGCCACCTTCTGGCGCACGCGGCGGCGGTCGGTGTGCGGGGCGAAGATGTCCTCCCCGTCCACCAGGACCGTCCCGGCGGTGGGGCGGATCAGCGCGTTCAGCGTCTGCACCAGCGTGGACTTCCCCGAACCGGTGGGACCGATCAGGCCGACCCGTTCCCCCTCCTCGATGGTCAGGGTGATGCCGCGCAGCGCCGTCGCCTCCAGCGGCGAGTCCCGCAGGTAGACGTGGTGGACGTCGCGTACCTCGATCATGAGCGTCGCGCCGCCGCCAGGGCGGTGAGGGCGTCCACGAGCTGGTCCACCGTCGTCGGGGAACCGCGTAGGGGCAGCCCGGCCGCCCGCAGCTGCCGCCCCAGCACAACCACCGGGGGCAGCGTCAGGCGCAGCCGGCGCAGGGCCGCGGGCTGCTCGAAGACCTCGGCGGGAGTGCCCTGCAGCACCACTCGTCCGCCGGCCAGCACCACGATGCGGCGGGCCAGGGCCGCCTCCTCCATGGCGTGGGTGATGTGCACGACGGCGATCCCCTCCTCGCGGGTGAGGCGGGCGACCGTCTGCAGCACCTCCGCCCGCCCCTGCGGATCCAGCATCGCCGTCGCCTCGTCCAGGATGAGGCAGGAGGGACGCATGGCCAGCATCCCGGCGATAGCCACGCGCTGCTTCTGGCCGCCGGAGAGCAGGTGCGGCGCGTGGCGGCGGTATTCCCACATCCCGACGATGCGCAGCGCCTCCTCCACGCGGCGCCGGATCTCCGCCGGCGGCAGGCCCAGGTTTTCCGGCCCGAAGGCCACATCCTCCTCCACCACGGTGGCCACCAGCTGGTTGTCCGGGTTCTGGAACACCATCCCCACGCGCTGCCGCACCTGCCAGACGGAGTGCGGGTCCCGCGTGTCCAGCCCGTCCACCAGAACGCGTCCGCCGGTGGGCAGCAGCAGGGCATTCAGGCACTTGGCCAGGGTGGACTTGCCCGAGCCGTTGGCGCCGACCAGGGCCACGTACTCGCCGCGCTCCAGTTGCAGGGAGACGCCGTCGAGGGCGACGACCGCCTGCGGCGTGCCGGGGTTGTAGACGTAGGAGAGGTTCTCGACCTGGATCAGGGGGGTCAGGGGGAAACCAGTTCAACCAGGGCCATGGGCGCGCTGTCCCCGCGGCGCCGCCTGGTCTTCACCACCCGCGTGTAGCCTCCCCGCCCCGGCTGGTACCGGGGCACGATCTCGCTGAAGAGGCGCTTTCGCGCCCGCGGGTCGGTGAGCAGGCGGCCGACCTGCCGCCGCGCCTGGAGGTCGCCGCGCACGGCCAGGGCGATCAGCCCGTCGGCGATCTTCTTGGTCTCCTTGGCCTTGGCTTCCGTGGTCTCGATCCGCTCGTGGAGAATCAGCGCCGCCAGCAGCTGCCGGAAGAGCGCCGTGCGCTCCCCCGTGTCCCGGCCCAGCTTCCGCCCTTTGGCTCCCAGCCCCATACCCGACCCCTTACTCCTTCTCCCGCAGCTTCAAGCCCAGGACGGCCAGCTTCTCCTTCACCTCGTCCAGCGACTTGCGGCCGAAATTCTTCACGTTGACGATCTCCTCTTCCGTGCGCTGCACCAGGTCCCCGATGGTGTTGATGCCGGCGCGCTTCAGGCAGTTGTAGGGACGCACGGAGAGGTCCAGCTCCTCAATGGGCATGGCGTAGAGGCGGCTCAGCTCCCCGTCGGGCCCGCCCTCCAGCGCCTGCGCCTCCCCTTCCTCCCCCATGCCGGAGAAGAGACGGAAGTGGTCGATGAGGATGCGCGACGCCTCCTGCACCGCCTCCTCCGGCCGGATGGAGCCGTCGGTCCACACCTCAAGGATGAGACGGTCGAAGTTGGCCATCTGCCCCACGCGGGCGTCCTCCACCAGGTAGTTCACCTTCTGGATGGGGGAGAAGATGGAGTCCACCGGGATGACACCGATGACGTGCTCGCTCTTGCGCTGCCGCTCCGCCGGCACGTAGCCCCGCCCCCGCTCCACCATCAGCTCCATGGCCAGGCGGGCGTCCCGCTTGTCCAGGGTGGCGATGTGCAGGTCCGGGTTGAGGATCTCCACCTCGGCGTCCGGCTGGAGGTCCGCGGCGGTGACCTCGCGCTTCCCCGCCACCTCCAGACGCAGCAGCTTGGGCTTGTCGGTGTGCAGCTTCAGGGTGAGCTCCTTCAGGTTGAGGATGATCTGCGTGACGTCCTCCACGATGCCGGGGATGGTGCTGAACTCGTGCAGCACCCCCTCGATCTTCACGGAGGTGACGGCAGCGCCGGGAATGGACGAGAGGAGGACGCGGCGCAGCGAGTTCCCCAGAGTCGTTCCGAATCCCCGCTCCAGCGGCTCGACCACGAACTTGCCGTAGGTGTCGGAGAGCTCCGCGTACTCCACCTTCGGCCTGGACGTCTCCCACAGTGTGGCAATGCTCATCCTCTTCTCCCCCCAGCGCCACCCCCGGAGCTCCCGGCGCGCCCTCCGGGGGCTGTGGCGCTCTTACCGCGAGTAGTACTCCACGATCAACTGCTCCTGCACGGGAACGTCGATTTCGTCCCGCGCCGGCAGCGCCAGCACCCGGCCGCCGCTGCGGTCGGCCGCCACCTCCAGCCAGGAGGGGACGGCGCGGGGCGGCGCACCCAGCACCTCCTTCAGCCGGGCGTTCCTCCGCCCACGCTCGCTCAGGCCCACCGTCTGCCCGGGCCGCACCTGGTAGGCCGGGATGGTGACCTTGCGCCCGTCCACAGTAATGTGGCCGTGGGCCACCAGCTGCCGCGCCTCCCGGCGAGAGGCGGCCAGCCCCAGGCGGTAGGTGATGTTGTCCAGGCGCATCTCCAGCAGCTGCAGCAGGCGCGTGCCGGTAACGCCTTTGGCCCGCGCCGCCTGCTGGAAGTAGTTCTTGAACTGGGTCTCGTAGATGCCGTAGATGCGGCGCAGCTTCTGCTTCTCCCGCAGCCGCATGCCGAACTCGCTGGGCTTGCGCCGCGTGGGCCGCGCCCCGTGCATCCCCGGCGGGGTGGGGCGCTTGTGCACCGGGCACTTCTCCGTGTAGCACTTCTCGCCCTTGAGGTAGAGCTTCATCCCCTCCCGGCGGCACAGGCGACAGACTGTTGTGGTGAAATGCCCCATGAGAACCTCCCCGCGGCTCCGCGCCCTAGACCCGGCGGCGCTTGGGCGGGCGGCAGCCGTTGTGCGGGATGGGGGTCACATCCTTAATCAGGTTGACCTCCAGTCCGGCGGCCTGCAGCGAGCGGATGGCCGCCTCGCGCCCGGCCCCCGGCCCCTTGACGTAGACCTCCAACTGGCGTACCCCGTGCTCCATCGCCTTGCGCGCCGCCGCCTCCGCGGCCAGGCCGGCGGCAAAGGGCGTCCCCTTGCGCGACCCCTTGAACCCGGAGGTTCCCGCGCTGGCCCAGGCCAGCACGTTTCCCTGGGGGTCGGCGATGGTGACGATGGTGTTGTTGAACGTGGACTGGATGTGCGCCACCCCCGTGGGTACGTTCTTGCGTTCCCTGCGTCGCCCCCGCGGCCGCTGTGCCATCGTCGTCCCTCCCGACCTCAGGCCTTGCCTGTGGGCGTGGTCCGCGTCCGGCGCACACCCACGGTCTTCTTGGGCCCCTTGCGCGTGCGCGCATTGGTGCGCGTGCGCTGGCCGCGCACCGGCAGGCCGCGACGGTGGCGCAGCCCGCGGTAGGAGCCGATCTCGGTGAGACGGCGGATATCCATGGCCGTATCGCGGCGCAGGTCTCCCTCCACCTTGAAGTGGCGGTCGATGTACTCCCGCAGCCGCGTGATCTCCTCCTCCGTCAGGTTGCGCACCCGCGTGTCCGGGCTGACGTTGGTGGCCTCCAGAACCCGCCGCGCGCGGCTGAGCCCGATCCCGTAAATGTAGGTCAGCGCCACCTCCACCCGCTTCTCCCGTGGCAGGTCTACCCCTGCGATGCGTGCCATGCGCCGCCTCCCCCTAGCCTTGCTTCTGCTTGTGCTTGGGGTTCTCGCAGATCACCAGCAGCCGCCGCCCGCGCTTGACGATCTTGCACTTCTCGCACATCCGGCGAACGGACGCCCGCACCTTCATCGTCCACCCCGCTCAACGATATCGATAGGTAATCCGGCCCCGGCTGGGATCATAGGGGGACAGCTCTACCTTCACCCGGTCGCCGGGGAGGATGCGGATGAAGTGGATCCGCATCTTCCCGGAGATGTGCGCCAGCACCCGGTGGCCGCTCTGCAGCTCCACACGGAACATGGCGTTGGGCAGGACCTCCACCACCGTCCCTTCCACCTCGATGAGGTCCTTCTTCGCCATCAGCTTCCCGTTCCCGCAGCCTGGGCGGGCGGCGTCTTCCCGCCCGCCTGCGCCAGCACCTGCCGGATCTCCTCGTCGCCCGGCATCTCCCCGCGGACCAGCTTCGCCGCCAGCTGCGGGACCACGCCGTGCAGAATCAGGTGCTTCACGTTCTTCTTCTTGGGCCGGTGCACGCCTCGCCTGGCCCCGTCGGCCACCAGGACCATGTCATGCCCCAACGTGGCGATGATCACGTACCGGTCCCCCCGGTCGCGGCCGGCGCGCGACGTCACCAGGCTTCCCAGGATCTCACCCGCAGCGTCCGCAACCACAACCTCCAAGTATATGGGAGCCCGGCCGTTCAGTCCAGCGAGGTGAGCACGTCGGGGCCGTGCGCGTCTACCGCCACCGTGTGCTCGAAATGCGCTGAACGGGAGCGGTCCCGGGTGCGCACGGTCCAGCCGTCCCCCAGGACGACCACCTCGCTCCCCCCGGCGTTGACCATGGGCTCGATGGCCAGCGTCAGGCCGCGACGCAGGGGCACCCCGGCCCCCGGCGTGCCGAAGTTGGGCACCTCCGGTCCCTCGTGTAGGTCCCTCCCGATGCCGTGGCCGGCGAAATCGCGGACCACCGAGAACCCCGCGCCCTCCACCACCTGCTGGATGGCCCAGCCTACGTCGCCTGTCGTTCGTCCCTCCCGCACCTCTCGGATCCCGGCGGCCAGCGCCTCCTGCGTCACGCGCAGCAGGCGGCGGGTGTGCTCGTCCACGTCGCCCACGGGCACGGTCTGCGCCACGTCGCCGTGGAAGCCGTCCAGGTACACCCCCAGATCGATGGAGACGATGCTTCCCTGGCGCAGGCGGCGCCTCCCCGGGATCCCGTGCACCACCTCGTCGTCGATGGAGACGCAGATGCTGGCCGGGTACCCACGGTAGTTCTTGAAGGAGGGCACCCCGCCGTGGTCTCGGATGAACGTCTCCGCCAGGCGGTCCAGGTGCCCCGTGGGGATGTCGGGGGCCACCGCCTGCAGCACGGCCTGCAGCGCCCGCGCGGCCAGCTCTCCCGCCCGCCGCATCCGGGCGATCTCCTCCGGACTCTTCACCACCACCAGCGCCGGCCGCGGCCTCACAGGCCCAGCGCCGCCTCCAACCGGGCGTAGACCTCCTCCACCGTCCCCTCCGCGTCCAGCGCGGTGTAGACGCTGCGCGCACGGTAGAACTCCAGCACGGGCGCGGTCTGCGCCCGGTAGACCTCCATGCGCCGCCGGATGGTGTCCGCCCGGTCGTCCTCCCGCTGGTACAGCGGGCTGCCGTCGAGGTCGCAGACGCCCGGCTGCCGCGGCGGCTTGAACTCCACGTGGTAGATATGGCCCGCCGCCCGGCACACCCGCCGCCCGCCCAGCCGCCGCACAGGCGTCTCCGCGCTCACCTGGAAGTCCACCACCCGATCGATGCGCCGCTGCAGCCGGGCCAACAGCTCCTCCAGCGCCTCCGCCTGCGGCAGCGTGCGGGGAAAGCCGTCCAGGACGAACCCCGCGGCGGTGTCCGCGCGGCGCAGCCGCTCTTCCACGATGCCCACCATCACCGCGTCCGGCACCAGCTCTCCGCGGTCCATGTACCGTCGCGCCTCACCGCCCAGTGCTGTGGCCGCGCCGATGGCCTCACGCAGGATGTCGCCGGTGGAAATCTGTACCACCCCCCGCCGCTGCTGCAGCAACCGCGCCTGCGTCCCCTTGCCTCCTCCCGGCGGCCCGAAGAAGATCAGGTTCATCGCAGACGACGCGGCCGCCGCCCCCGGGAACCTCCGCGGCAGGTTCCCGGGGCGGCCAGGGGGAGCCTCATCGCATGAACCCTTCGTAGTGGCGCATAAGCACGTAGGCCTCGATCTGCTTCATCGTCTCCAGCGCCACTCCCACCACGATGATCAGAGAGGTTCCCGCCAGGTAGAAGGTGATGGCTCCGCCTCCGAGGGCCGCGGGGCCGCGGAACAGGGTCGGGGTCACGGCGATCAGCCCCAGCACCAGCGCTCCGACGAAGGTCAGCCGCTCGGTCACCCGGGTGAGGTAGTCGCTGGTCGGCCGGCCCGGCCGGATGCCGGGGATGAAGCCGCCGTACTTCTTGATGTTGTCCGAGACGTCGTTGGGATCGAACGACACCGCCGTGTAGAA
>JBBIIQ010000078.1:0-8484 GCA_037446405.1 Armatimonadota bacterium
GCCGCTGAGCGAGGAATCAACCGAGAGCCTCGTGCGGCAGGCGGAGGCGGCCCTGCGCTCCGCCCGTGCGGGGGAGGTGACGCTGAGCCAGCGCCGCGCCGATGTGGCCGCGGCGGCCGCCCACGTGGCGCAGGCCGAGGCCGGCGTGCAGCTGCTGCTCACCCAGCAGGAGAACCTGGTGCTGACCTCACCCATCGACGGCGTGGTCCTGGCCAGGCACGCCAGCGAGGGGGAGATCGTCGCCGCCGGGGCGCCCGTCCTCACCGTGGCGGACCTGGAGGAGGTCTGGGTGCGCCTCTTCGTCCCCCTGCCGCACCTGGGGCGGGTGGTGCTGGGGCAGCCGGTGGAGGTCAGGACCGACGCCTTCCCCGGGCGCACCTTCCGCGGCAGCGTCACGGAGATCGCCCAACAGGCGGAATTCACCCCGAAGAACGTGCAGACGCAGGAGGAGCGGGTCAAGCTGGTCTTTGCCGTCAAGGTGACCATCCCCAACCCCGACCGCCTGCTCAAACCGGGGATGCCGGCCGACGCGGCCGTCCGCCTCACCGCCCGGCGGTCACCCGCGCAGGGCCGGCGATGATCGTCGCCACCGAACTGACCAGGCGCTTCGGCGAGACGGTGGCCGTGGATCGCGTCTCTCTGGAGGTCGGCCGGGGCGAGATCTTCGGCCTCCTGGGGCCGGACGGCGCGGGAAAGACCACGTTCTTTCGCATGCTCTGCGGCATCCTGGCGCCCACCGCGGGGACCGCGCGCGTCGCCGGCGCCGACATCCGCACGGCGCCGGATGAGGTGAAGGCGGTGGTCGGCTACGTGCCCCAGGCGTTCGCCCTGTGGCGGGACCTCACCGTGCTGGAGAACCTGTCCTTCATCGCCGAGACGTATGCCCTCCCCCGCCCGATCATCGCCCAGCGGACGCAGCGCCTGCTGGCCTTCAGCCGCCTGGCACCTTTTGCCCGCCGCCAGGCCGAGCACCTCTCCGGGGGGATGCGGCAGAAGCTGGCGCTGGCCGCGGCGCTGATCCACGAGCCGGAGGTTCTGCTGCTGGACGAGCCGACCACCGGGGTGGACCCGGTCTCGCGCCGCGAGTTCTGGCAGATACTCTACGAACTCAACCGGCAGGGGAAGACGGTGGTCCTGGCCACCCCCTACATGGACGAGGCGGAGCGCTGCACGCGGGTGGCGCTGATGCACCAGGGGCGCGTCCTCAGCGTGGGGCCCCCGGCGGCGATGAAGGAGCGTCTGCAGGGGGTTCTCCTGGAGGTGGTGGCCGTGCCGCGGCGGGCGGCCCTGGCCGCGGCACGCCGCATGCCCGAGGTGCGACAGGGTACGGTCTTCGGGGAGAGCCTGCACCTGCTGGTCGCCGACGTGGCCGCGGCCGGGCCTATCCGGCGACGGCTGGCGGCGGAGGGGATCAGCGTGCAGGAGATCCGCCCCGTGGAGCCCTCTTTGGAGGACGTCTTCGTGGCGCTGCTGGCGCCGCCGGGAGCCTGATGGCGCAGGGGGCGGGCGAGCCGGCCGTCGAGGCCCGGGGCCTGACCAAGCGGTTCGGCGAGTTTGTCGCCGTGGACCACATCGACCTGACCATCGCCCGCGGCGAGGTGTTCGGCTTCCTGGGGCCCAACGGCGCCGGCAAGACCACCACCATCCGCATGCTCTGCGGCCTGCTGCCGCCCACCGCGGGGACAGCGCGTGTGCTGGGCATAGACGTCCGCCGCGACCCCGAGGCGGTCAAGGCGCGCATCGGCTACATGGGGCAGCGCGCCAGCATGTACGACGACCTCACCGTGGGCGAGCTGCTGCACTTCTACGGCCGCATCTACGGCCTGCCGCCCCAGGAGCGGGCGCGCAAGGTCCGCGGCTGGCTGGAGCGGGCGGGGCTGGCCGGGAGGGAGCGGCAGCTGGTGGGGACGCTTTCCGGCGGGTGGCGGCAGCGGGTGGCCCTGGGCTGCTCCGTCCTGCACCGCCCCGAGCTCCTGCTGCTGGACGAGCCCACCTCGGGGACCGACCCGCTGCAGCGGCGGGAGTTCTGGGAGCTGATCTACCGCTTCGCCGACGAGGGGACCACCGTGCTGGTGACCACCCACTACATGGATGAGGCGGAGCACTGCACCACCCTGGCCTTCATCCACGGGGGGCGCATCGTCGCCCAGGGCAGCCCCGCGTGGATCAAGCGCACGGCCATGCGCGGGGGGCTGCTGGAGGTCCTGGCCGACCCCTGGCCGGAGGCGCTGGCGGCGCTGCGCGACGTCCCTGCGGTGCGGGACGCGGCGCTGCTCCGGGTGGCCATCCGCTCCCTGGTGGACGACCCGCACGCGGCGGTCCCCCAGGTGACCGCCGCCCTGCGGGCGCGCGGGGTGCGGGTGCGGCGCATCGCCCCCCGCGGCCCCTCGCTGGAGGAGGTCTTCATCTCCCTGGTGGAGTCCACGGAGACGATCACTGGGGCGCAGGCCCGGGGCGCGATGACTGCAGGCGGAGGGGCGGGCGGTGGGTAGGCGCCTGGCCGCCATCATCATCAAGGAGTTCGTGCAGCTGGCGCGCGACCGGCGCACCCTGGCCATGGCGCTGCTCATGCCCGTGATCCAGCTCCTGCTCTTCGGCTACGCCATCACCACGGAGGTGGAGCACCTGCCCACGGTAGTCTTCGACCAGTCGCAGAGCCAGGAGAGCCGGGCGCTGCTGCAGCGCTTCGTCAACTCCCGCTTCTTCGACATCACCGCGCACGCCGCCAGCCTGCAGGAGGTGCAGGCCCGCATCGACGGCGGATTGGCCCGCGTGGGCATCGTCATCCCCCCCGACTTCGCCCAGGCGCTGCAGGCCGGCCGCAGTGGCCAGGTGCAGGTGATCGTGGACGCCTCCGACCCGCTGGTCGCCCGCAGCGCCCTCTCCACGGCCGAGGGCATCGGGCAGGTGGCGTCGCTGGAGATCGTCACCCGCCTGCTCACCAGGGCTGGTGTGCCCGTGCGCGGCGTCCCCCTGGAGGTGCGCACGCGCGCCTGGTACAACCCCGACCTGCGCAGCGTCAACTTCATGGTCCCGGGCCTGCTGGCGGTGATCCTGAGCATGCTCACGCTGATGCTCACGGCCATCGCCATCGTCCGCGAGCGGGAGCTGGGGACGCTGGAGCAACTCGTGGCCACCCCCATCCGCCGCGCGGAGCTCATGCTGGGGAAGATCCTCCCCTACGTGGTGCTGGGCTACCTGGACATCACCCTGGCCCTCCTCATCGGGGCCTTCTGGTTCCGTGTGCCCATCCGCGGCAGCCTCCTGCTGCTCTACGCGCTGGCGCTGGTCTTCTACCTGACCACGCTGGGACAGGGCATCCTGGTCTCCACGGTCTCCCGCACGCAGCGCCAGGCCATGCAGGGGGCGTTCTTTGTCTTCCTGCCCACGCTGCTGCTCTCGGGCTTCATGTTCCCCCGGGAGGGGATGCCGCTGGTCATCCAGTGGCTGGGCTACGCCATCCCCCTGACCTACTTCCTGATCATCGTCCGCGGCATCATCTTGAAAGGAATCGGCTTGGCGGAGCTGAGCAGCCAGATCGTCCCCCTGGCCGTCCTGGGCTTGGTCTTCTTCACCGTAAGCGTCCTGCGCTTCCAGAAGCGGCTGGAGTGACCGGCGCCATCGGGCGCCGACCCGAGGACGCTCGGGCCTCGACCCGAGGGGAAATTCCTGTCCCTAACCGATTTCGGCTCGTCCGGGTGGACCGGTAGCGTGAGTCTCGGAGGGACTACGCGCATGGACCCGCGCCGTGGATTTGTCTTCATCGGCCCCCGCCCGCCTCGAGGCGGGGAGCATCACGCGCTGCACCGGGAGATCCTGCGCCGCACCGCCCGGGAGCAGCGCGAGACGCTGCAACAGGCCCGGGAGACCCTCCGCCAGGAGCGGGAGCAGCGGTCCCGGCTCCTGCGGGAGCACCGCCAGGCCTTCCTCCGTGCCCGGGCCCGGGCGAAGCGCGAAGGGCGCACCCTGCTGAAGATCCTCGACAACCTCTCCCGCCTGGTCTAACGTTTCCTCAGGGTCGCAGTCCGGCGTGGGGCGACACGCCGGCATGGGACGGAGGGGCGCTGGTGGACGAGCCCGGAGGGGCGAACCGGTTCCTGGGGGGCCTGCTGCTGCTGGGGTTGGGCGTGCTCTTCCTCCTCAGCAACCTCGGCTACTTCTCCTGGGGAGCCGTCGGCCGCTGGTGGCCGCTGCTCCTGATCGCCATCGGCCTGATTATCCTGCTGCGGCGGTCTCCCGCGGCCCCTGCCGCTGTTGCGCCCCCGGCCTCCCCCGGCGAGCCCGCACCCCCGGCACCGCCCGGGGCGCCTGTGGCCCGGCTGCGACGGGGATTTCCCACCAACGCCGTCATCCTCATCGGGCTCGGCCTGGCCTTCCTCATCGACGACGCGCTGGGCGGCCGGGCTCTTCCCGCGCTGATCCTCATCGTCATCGGGGCGACGCTGCTGCTGCGCGACTGGTACGGCCGCGGCCGCTGACCGGGGGCGCGGCCGCTGAGCGCCGCCTCACGGCAGGCTGTAGGCGGCGACGGGCCGCTTCACGCCCTTCAGTTCCAGGGTACGCCGCAGCGCGCCCGGGAAGGCGGCAGCCACGCCCTCGAAGGCCTGCTCCGTCACCAGGATCTCCCCGGCGGCCGCCTGCCCCTGCAGCCGGGCGGCGATGTTCACCACGTCCCCGATGGCCGTGTAGTCCTTGGGATCCGTCGAGCCCACGGTCCCCACCATGGCGAACCCGGTGTGGATGCCCACCCCCACCCCCACCGGCTGGCGAAGCTGCCAGCGGGCGTTGAGGTGGGTGACGGCGTGCAGGATCTCCTGAGCGCTGCGCACCGCCCGCAGCACGTGATCCTCGTGCCGGACGGGCTGGTTGAAGAACGCCATCACCGCATCCCCGATGAAGTGGTCGACGATGGCGTCCTGGGCAAACAGGATCTCGCTCACGGTGCGGAAGTACTCATCCAGCAGCTCCTTGGTGCGCAGCGGGCCCAGGTCTGCGGTCAGCTCGGTGAACCCGCGGACGTCGGCGAAGAGCACCGTGACCTCGGCGATCTCTCCCCTGATCTGCTTCAGGCTGCAGACGTTGCACATGTTGGGGTTCTTGGGGTTGCGCCGCACCCCCCGCAGCACGCGCGGCGGGATGGCGCGGATCCCCGCCAGGGGAGTGCCGCAGACCTTACAGACGGGGGAGAGCCGCGGCGGCATCGACCGTCTCCGCAGATGGGCCTGGGCTTCGCCGGCCGGGGCGGCGGCCCCTGCCGCAAGGAGTCCTCCCCGACGGCGTCTAAGGGAGGGCAGGCAACCCGGGGTATGCCGTGACCACCTCCTCGCTGACCGTCCTTGTCGCCGGGGCGAGCGGGCATCTGGGCTCTGCGCTCGTCCCCCTGCTGCAGAGCCAGGGGCACCGCGTCCGCCGGCTTGTCCGCGCCCCGCGCCCCGTTGTCCCTGAGGCGGTGCCCTGGGATCCGGACGCCGGGACCATCGATGCGGCGGCTCTGGAAGGGGTCGACGCCGTGGTCAATCTGGCCGGGGAGCGCATCGCCGCCGTGCGCTGGACAAAGGCGAAGAAAAGGCGCATCTCCCGCAGCCGGGTGGGCGGGACGCAGTTGCTGGCGGAGACGCTGGCCGCACTGGCGCGCCGCCCCCGCGTCTTCCTCTCCGCCTCGGCCGTGGGCTACTACGGGGACCGGGGAGCGGAGGTGCTCACCGAGGAGAGCCCCCCGGGCGACACCTTCCTGGCGCGCCTCTGCCGCGACTGGGAGGCGGCGGCAGACCCGGCACGCCGCGCCGGCATCCGCGTGGTGCATCTGCGCACCGCCAACGTCCTGGACGCGCGGCGCGGCTTCCTGGCGCCGCTGCTGCCGCTGTTTCGCCTCGGCCTGGGCGGTCGGCTGGGCAGCGGCAGGCAGTACGTCCCCTGGATCACCATCGACGACTGGGTGCAGGCGGTCGCCCACCTGCTGCGCGCCGAGAACGTGGAAGGGCCGGTGAACCTGGCCGCCCCCCAGGAGGTGACCAACGCCGAATTCACGCGCACGCTGGCGCAGGTGCTTGGCCGCCCGGCGGTCGTCGTGGTGCCGGCCTTCGCCCTGCGCCTGGTCATGGGAGAACTCGGCAGGGAGATCCTGGCAAGCGAGCGGGTCTACCCGGCACGGCTGCTGGCGTCCGGATTCACCTTCCGCTACCCCTCGCTGGAGGGGGCGCTGCGCCACCTGCTGCGCTGAGACGGCTCTCCCCGCTGCAGTGAGACCGCTCCACCCGATGTGGTGGATGGATGAGGCGGCATGCGCCCGGATCCCCCGCCGGGACGGGCGGAGACTGGGGGAGCCGGGGGTTGGGCAGAACAACCGCTGGTGGAACCGCAGCCCGACCGGCTTCCCGCCTGGATCCGCCAGGCCGCCATGCTCCTGGCGCTGGCCGCAGGACTCGCCTACCTCGCCTGGCGCCTCTTCGTCACGCTGAACACGGAGGCCCTCTGGCTGGCCCTCCCCGTCTGGGCGGCTGAGTTCTACGGGATCGTGGCCGCCGGCCTGCTCTTCTTCACGGTCTGGAGCCCCACGCGGCGGCCGGCCCCGCCGGCCCTCTCCGGGCGCAGCGTTGACGTCCTGATCGCGGCCAGGGACGAGCCCCTCTGGATGGTGCGGCGCGCCGTGCTGGGGGCGCTGGCCCTGCGCTACCCGCACGCCACCTGGGTGCTCGATGCCGGCGCTCGCCCGGAGACGGCGCAGATGGCCGGAGCGCTGGGCTGCCGCTACATGGCGGTGGGAGGCGCCCGCGGCAGGGCAGAGGCGCTGAACCGGGCTCTGGAGCACAGCCACGCCGAGTTCGTCGCCGTCTTCGACGCCGACCAGGTCCCCGCTCCGGAGTTCCTCGACCGCACCCTGGGCTACTTCGCCGACGCCAGGGTGGCCTTCGTCCAGACCTCACAGGACTTCTACAACGTCGACTCCTACCAGCACCGCTTCGACGTGGAGTCGCGGCGCACGTGGCACGACCAGGCCCTCTTCTTCCGCGTGGTCCAGCCGGGGAAGGACCGCTGGAACGCCGCCCTGTGCACCGGCGCGTGCGTGGTCCTGCGGCGCAGCGCGCTGCAGGAGGTCGGCGGCTTCGCCCCGGAGATGGTGGCCGAGGGCCTGCACACCTCCCTGCGCCTGCACGCGCGCGGCTGGAGGTCGGTCTACCACGATGAGGTCCTGGCCTACGGCCTGGCTCCGGTGGCCGCCGGCCCCTACCACGCGCAGCGCCTGCGCTGGGGCTGGGGGGCGATGCAGCTCCTCCGCCGCGCCAACCCCCTCACCGTCCCCGGCCTCACCCTGCCCCAGCGCCTCAGCTACCTGGCCACGCTGAGCGCCCCCTTCGAGGGCTTCCAGAAGCTCGTCTTCTACCTCACGCCGCCCGTCTACCTGTTCACCGGGATCCTGCCGGTGCGCGCGCTGGAGGCGGCCTTCCTCGCCCGCCTCGGCCTGGTCTATGGCCTGCTGCTGCTGGCTTACAAGCTCGCCTGCCGCGGGCACGGCCTGGCCCTGCTCAACGCGCACTACAGCATGGTGCGCTTCTACACCTCGATCAGGAGCACGGCCGCCCTCCTCCGGGGGCATCGCGGCCGGGAGGAGTTCCGGCCTCCCGTGGCCGCGGACCGCCCGCCCTGGGCGGTGCTCCTGCCTATCCTCTTGGTTTTCACCACCAACGACCTGGCCATCTACGCAGGCACCTCGCGCTTCGTCCTGGGCGTGGACCCGGAGCCGCTGGCGTACGCGGGCAACCTCCTCTGGGCGTCCTGGCACGTCTGGCTGACCATCTGGGCGGTGTGGTTCGCGCTGAAGAAGGTGGAGCGGCGGGCGCTGTACCGCGTTCCCGTCGCCGTTCCCGTGCGCTATGCGGGCGAGGAGGGGGACACCGGCATCGGTGTTCTCGTGGACATCCACGAGGAGGGAGCGGGCCTGCTGGTGCCGCAGGCCCCCTTCGAGGCGAAGCAGGTCTGGGTGCAGTTCCTCTGGTTCGACGACCGCGTCGGGCTGGACGGTGAGGTGGTCTTCCAGCGGGAGACGCCCAACGGGCTGCACGTGGGACTGCGCCTGCGCGGCCTGCGCCCCGAGACGCGGGACTTCCTCACCTCGTTCGTCATCCTCTTCGCCCAGCGGAAGTTTGTGGCGGAGGTGAGCCGCCCCATGGACCGGCTGGGAGCCGCCGCCTGGCGGCGGGAGCGGCGGCGCAGCCCGCGGCGCCGCTGGCACCTCCCGGTGCGCGTCGAGGTGGACGGCCGCGAGGTCTGGGGCGTCACCCAGGATGTCAGCGACCGCGGCGCGCTGGTCCTCTTCCCGCAGCCGCTGGCGGTGGGCTCGACCTTCCGCCTCGCCGCCTGGACCAGCCGCGTCGCTCACGCCGCCACGGTGGTGCACAGCGAGACCATCGAGCTGCCGCCGTACACCCTCTACCGCGCCGGTCTGAGCATCACGCCGGCGCCGCTGGGCGAACCGGCGCGACGGGT
>JBBIIQ010000079.1:0-1396 GCA_037446405.1 Armatimonadota bacterium
CGCCGAAATTCACCCCGGCGGCAAACCGGGCCGCGATGCGCAGAGTCCGCTTCTCGCCGCCGCCGCCGATCCACAGCGGCGGATGGGGACGCTGAACCGGGGGCGGGTTGCAGATAGCCCGCTCCAGGCGGAAGTACCGGCCGGAGAAGGTGGCCTCGTCCTGCGTCCACAGCGCCAGGACGACCTGACAGGCTTCCTCCAGCCGGTCCAGGCGGCCCTTCACGCCGTCCCAGGGAATCCCGTAGGCCCGCGCCTCCTCCTCCTTCCACCCGGCTCCCAGACCCAGCTCCAGCCGTCCCTGCGACAGCGTGTCGATGGTAGCGGCCATCTTCGCCAGCAGGGATGGCGGCCGGTACATCGTGCACAGGACGGTGGTGAGGAGCCGCACGTGCTGTGTCCGGGCGGCGAGGGCCGCCAGGGTCGAGAGCGACTCGAAGACGCGTCCGTCTTCGCCGCGCTGCAGGTGGTCGTCGACGGAGACGTAGTCGTACCCCAGCCGCTCGGCCTCGAGGGCAAGGGCCAGAATCTGGTCGAACGACACCTCGTCGTAGACGTGGTAGTCCCACATGGGGAGCATCACGCCAAACCGCAGAGCCTGCCCCGTCATGCCCGCGCTCACCCCCTCCTCACCGAGGCGCACCCGGGGAGGGGACGCAGCTGCGGCAGCACGTCCTCTGCGAACAGGGCAATCCGCTCCAGCACAGCGTCGCGGGACGGGCCGACGAAGCCCAGGCCCATGAAGTCCACGCCGGCGGCCTGGTACTCGCGCAGCCGTTGCACGATCATGGCCGGAGTGCCCACCAGCGCGGAGTCCCGCTCACCGTAGCGGCGCCGCTGCTTCCGCAGCCATGCCGCCCGCTCCCGCTCCTCCAGCGTCCTCGCCGCCGTCGCCTCGGCTGTGGCGGCGTCGGGGGCGATGCTGATCATCGCCAGCGCCGCCATGGTGAAGGGGACATGCTCCCTGCCGTACTGCCGGCGCAGGGTGAGGACGCGGTCTCGCAGGGCGCGGAGGTGGTCGGGCGGGCCTCCGACGATCAGCCCTTCACAGTAGCGGGCCGCCCGGACCAGGCCCTGCGGCGCCGTGCCTCCGTACCAGATGGGCAGATCGGGCGCTTTCGGCTCCAGTTCCGCTTCCGCGAACCGAAGGGCACGACCCTGGTGGGAGAGGAGGCCCGGCTGGCGCAGGGCGCGCGCCAGCACCTCCAGGTGCTCCTCCGCCAGCTCAGCACGGCGCTCCCAATCCACGCCCAGCACCTCAAAGTCGCGGGGTACGTTCCCCACGCACACCCCCAGGACGAAGCGCCCGCCGCTGAGGTGGTGCAGGGTCAGCGCCAGCCTGGCCACCATCAGCGGGTGCCGCCAGGCCAGGACGATAGCCGAGGAGACAAACCGGATG
>JBBIIQ010000079.1:1406-8425 GCA_037446405.1 Armatimonadota bacterium
CCGTCATCCCCGCCAGGTACGCCATCGTGGAGAAAGCGTCGTAGAAGGCCGTGGGACGGGCATGGGCGTCGGCCAGCTCCAGGCCGCCGAAGTAGAAGTGGTATCGGTCGTCGAGACCCCAGTTGACATGGTCGTGCGTGAGCAGTGCTGCGTACCCCAGCTCCTCTGCACGGCGGGCAACCGTGCGCAGGGTGTCGGGGGAAGCCAGCGGCCCGGAATGAGGGAGACGGATACCGAATTCCACTGTCAGCTCCTCCTTCGCCAGTCGCCTCCTGCCTCGCGGTCAGCGGCCCCGGAGGCGAGGGTCAAAGTAGTCGCGCAATCCATCACCCACGAGATTGAGGCTGAGCACCGTGAGACCGACGGCGATCCCGCTGAAGAGCATCCCCCAGGGAGAGGTCACCAGGTATTTCCGCGCGTCGCTGGCGATGTTGCCCCAGGTGGGTGTGGGCGGGGGAACACCCAGCCCGAGGAAGCTCAGGGCCGCTTCCACCAGGACCGCCGATCCCACGTAGAAAGTCAGCGCCACAATCATCGGAGCGAGCACGTTGGGCAGGATGTGGCGAAGCATGATCCGGCCGGTCTGCGCGCCCAGGGCCCGCGCCGCCTCTACGAACTCCAGCTCCCGCAGGCGCAGCACCTCGCCGCGGACCACGCGGGCGATGCGCGGCCAGATGGACAACGAGATGGCCAGGATCACGTTCTGCAGGCCGGCCCCCGTGATGCTCACCATGGCCAGGGCAATGAGCTCCATGGGGAAGGCCAGGAAGACGTCAATCAGCCCGCCCAGCACTATGGCCGATCGGCCCGTCGCGTAGCCGCCGAACGAGCCGACGAACCACCCAATGAAGCCTCCGGCGAGGATGGCTCCCACGGCCACGGCCATGGAGTACCGCGCGCCGTAGAGAACGCGGCTGGAGATGTCCCGGCCCAGGTGGTCGGTGCCGAACCAGTGCGCTTTGCTGGGGGGCTGGAGGCGGTTGATGGGGTCGATGGCCAGGGGATCGGCTGGAGCCATGGCCGGGCCCAGGACGAGCACGACGGCCAGCCCCGTGAGGATGACCGCGCCGAAGAGAAAGCTGCGGTGCTGCAGCAGCCTGAGCATCGCGGGCCGCCGCCGCAGCGGCATCCACGCCGCAGGGACAGAGGCGGAGTCTGTTCTCGCCAAGTCGATGCTCATCGCCTACGTATACCGGATGCGGGGGTTGAGCCAGGCGTAGGCCACGTCGATCCCCAGGTTCACCAGGAAGACCCCGAGGGCAAAGACCAGGATCGCCCCCTGGACCAGGGCGTAGTCCCGCTGCGTGATGGCCTCGACCAGGAGGCTGCCGATGCCCACCCGGCCGAAGAGGGTCTCGATGATCGCCGATCCCCCTAGGGCTCGCCCCAGGGAGACGCCGATGACGGTCACCACCGGGATGAGGGCGTTACGCAGGGCGTGGCGCCTCAGCACCAGGCTCTCGGCCACCCCTTTGGCCCGGGCGGTGCGCACGTAGTCCTCCCCGAGCACCTCGAGCATGGCACTGCGCGTCATCCGGGCGATGTAGGCGGCACCGGCCAGGCCCAGGGCCACGGCGGGGAGGACCAGGTGGTGCAGGATGTCCACCACGTCGCCCTCCCTGCCCACCCCGATCACGGGGAACATCCCGAACCTGACGGCGAAGACCAGGATCAGCACCATGCCGATCCAGAAACGCGGCAGGCTGTACGCCGCCGTGGCGGCCGTGGTGGCCAGATAGTCCAGCACGCTGCCGCGCCGCGTCGCCGCCACGACCCCCAGCGGCAGGCCCACCACGACCTCGATCAGGAGCGCCGCGAGCGCCAGGTGCACCGTGTACGGAAGCTGACTGAAGATGATCCGCAGCACCGGCTCGCTCTGCGTGTAGGAGATGCCCAGGTCCCCGCGGAGGACGCGCCGCGCATACAGCCAGAACTGGACCACCACCGGCCGGTCCAGGCCGAGCTGGCGGCGGATCTGCGCGATGTGCTCGGCGGAGACCGAGGCCTCGCTCTGCACCCGGGAGAGGTAGGCGGTGACGGGATCGCCAGGCGTCAGGCGGACCAGGGTAAAGGTGATGATCAGGACGACGCACGCCTGCACCGCTGCCGCCAGGAACCGTCGGGCGACGTACCCGGCCACGGTCGGCCTCCCGTCCTACCTCCCGACCTTGATCGTCTCGCCCCAGAACATGCTGAAGGCCCCCGGAACCAGCGACTGGACGGGTGACCTCCAGGCCATCTCCAGGTGGCGGTAGAAGAGCGGGATGATAGGGAGGTCCGTCATCAGCTTGCGCTGCAGCGCCCGGTAGATCTGCGCCCGGTGCGTCTCGTTGATGGTGATCCGGCCGGCATCGATGAGCGCGTCGACGTCGCGATCGGCGTAGTGGAAGAAGTTGGACCCGTACGGCGGCACCGCGTCGGAGTGGAAGACGTCCCAGAAGAAGAGGTGCGGGTCGCCTGGGCGGGACGTGGCGGAGATGGTGATGTCGAACTTCCCCTGCCTGCGTCGGTCGAAGGCGGCGGTAGCATCCAGGACGTCGAGCCTGACGTCAAGGCCTACTGCCTGCCACTGCGCCGCCAGGATCTCCGCGACGGTGGTCTCCGGCTCACGCTTCTGGATCATGAAGGTGATGGGAAACCCGCTTGGGTAGCCGGCTTCCCGCAGAAGCTGCCGTGCGCGGTTCGGATCGTAGGGGTACGTGGGAACATCCGAGCTGCCGCCGAAGAGCTCCGGAGGGCGCATGACCATGGCCATCTCGTCCAGCCCGGGCAGGGCGGCGGCGATGGCGCGGCGGTCGATGGCGTGGGCGAGGGCGCGGCGCACCCGGACATCCTGGACCGGCTTGAAGTTCGGCCCGAACTGCACCTGGAAGAGGTTGTACAGCTCAATAACGCGGGCGGTCCTGACATTCGGGTCCTGCCGCAGCAGGCGGACGACTTCCGGATTCCCCCGCGTCTGGATGATCTGCAGATCTCCCCGGCGCAGGGCCGCCGCGGCCGTGTTCTCGTCCCCCACGTGCACGAAGGTGATCTGGCGCACCGCCGGCTTCCCCCGGAAGTAGGCGTCGTGCGCCTTCAGCACCACCTCCCCGGTCGGCGTCAGCTCCACAAACTCGAAGGCTCCCGTGCCCACCGGGCTCCTGGTGAAGGTGCCCCCCAGCTGCTCCACGGCCTTCTTCGACACGATGAGCCCCGGACGGTAGGAGGCCACCGTCCACATAAAGGGCGCGTCCCGCTCCTTGAGCGTGAAGCGCACGGTGTAGCGGTCGACCGCCTCCACACTCTTCACATTCTGAAGGGCCTCGCGGAACGACATCTGCGGGTCGCTCATCTGGCGCTGGTAGGAGAAGGCCACGTCCTCCGCCGTCAGCTCCCCGAAGCCCTTATGAAACTGGACACCACGACGCAGCTGAAACGTGTACACCAAGCCGTCGGGGGAGACGCTCCACTTCTCCGCCAGGTCCGGTTCCAGCTCCTTGGGGTCCGGCCCCGGCTTCCAGCGGACCAGCCAGTTGAAGATGCTGGGATAGACGAACCAGTCCGACGTGTAGCGCCAGCGTGCCGGATCGTACACGCCCCCTGCGCGCGCAAACTGCAGCCGCGCGCGAATGGCCGGCCGCGGATCCTGCTGCGCGGATAGCGTCTGCGGTAGCAGCGGCAGGATCACCGCGGCCACCAGCAGGCTGACCAGCAGAAACAGGGCGATCCTCATGGCCTCCTCCTTCCTCCCACACCCGATCGTGCACTCAGACCAGACCCAGGGCCATGATCTGCTGCTCCAGCGGTGGGACGCTGCGCCGTGTCCACTCCTCGCGGTCGGTCTGGTAGACGTTGCACACCCGGGCCCCTGTGGCTACCGTGGGCAGCAGCGAACAGCGGACAATGATGCCGTTGAAGGGGGCGCGCAGCTCCTCGATCACATCGCCGAACATGTCGCGGATCTCCGCGACCACCTGACCGGCTCGCACGTACTCCCCCGGCTTCACCTTCAGGTGGGACATGCCGCCTCGGTTCGCCGTCACTTCGTGGCGCGTCGTCACCTCGACCTGCATCGGCGGGAGCTCAGGCCCGCCGTCCAGCGCGCCCACATACTTGAGGAAGTTGCGGATTCCCCGCAGCAGGATGGAGACGAAGGGCTCCAGAGCCCGCCAGCCCTCGCCGGCCTCGATGGCCACCGTGGGGATGCCGCGCTTGTTGAGGATGGCGTCGACGCCACCGTGGGCGGGGCGCTTCCACAGGTGGATGATCTCGTAGCCGATGGCGCGGCCCATCTCCAGGCGTTGCTTCTGCACCTCCTCGGGCTCCGCTCCCGTGATGGTCACCATGGTGCGGGGGTAGTTGACGCTGTCCAGGTGGGTCGCATGCACGTCGAGGCCATACTGCACGTTGGCGGCGATGGCCTCGGTCATCGCCGCCACCACCCGGGCGCTCATGATCCCGGCGGCGTCGCCGCTGGCCATGCCGGCCACATCCCCGGGGTTGGGGGCGTCCAGGGGGAAGTGGCGCGAGCGGAAGGCCCAGGCGGGAGGGGTGACGACCGGAACAGCGATGACCGTGCCCCTCACCGCGTCGGGCGTCAGCTCCCGCAGCAGCGCCGCCACGGCCGCCATCCCCGCAGGCTCTTCGCCGTGCTGGCCGGCCATCACCAGAACCGTGGGGCCCTGGCGCCTCCCCGCGATCACGCCCACCGGGATGCCGAGGCGAGACCCGCTCGCCAGCTCCCCCACGTGCACCAGATAGCGGGAGACCGTGCCGGGGCGAAACGATTGGCTCTTGAACTCCGAGGGGGTGACGTCCTGTGCGTTCATGGCTGCCTCCTTCCGGCGTGGATCTACTGGTAGAAGAGGATGATCCGCGTTTCGCTCATCTCCTCAATGGCGTAGCGCGGTCCCTCACGGCCGAATCCGCTGTCTTTCGTACCCCCATACGGCATCAGGTCGGCGCGGGTGCTGCTGGTCCCGTTCACGATCACGCCGCCGACCCGCAGCTCCCGTGCCGCGCGCAACGCCTTGCCCAGGTCACGGGTGAAGATCCCGGCCTGCAGGCCGTACGGCGCCGCGTTGACTAGGCGCAGCGCCGCGTCGAAGTCGTCGTAGGCGCGGATGGAGACCACCGGGGCGAAGATCTCCTCGCAGACCACCGCGGCATCGTCAGGGACGTCGACGAGAATGGTCGGGTGCAGCACGGATCCCCGACGCGTCCCGCCCGTGACCGCCGTGGCTCCTCGGGTCACCGCCTCCTGCACGCGCTGCGCGGCCTGCACGGCCTTCTGCTCGTCGATCATGGGCCCCACATCGGTGTCGGGGTCCCGGGGATCCCCGACCTTCAGCCGCTCGGTGGCGGACCGCAGGGCCTCCACCAGAGAGGAGTAGATCGCCCGCTGGGCCAGGATGCGTTGCACCGAGGTGCAGACCTGGCCGGCCTTGCGGAACGCCCCGTTGACGATCAGCGGTACCGCCCGCTCCAGGTCCGCGTCCTCGCAGACGATGGTGGCGGAGATGTTCCCCAGCTCCATACAGCTGCGGCGCAGCCCGACGAACCGCTGGATCTCGCGCCCCACGTCCGTGCTGCCCGTAAAGGTGTAAAAGCGGATGCGCGGCTCCTCACACAGCCACCGCCCGACCTCCCCTCCGCGACCCGTGACGACGTTGAGGTGGCCTGGCGGCAGGCCGGCCTCCAGGAACAACTCGGCCAGGCGCAGCGCGGTGATGGGGGTGGGCGTGGCCGGCTTGAGGACTACGGTGTTCCCCGCGGCCAGTGCGGGCGCAACCTTGTGGCAGACTGTGTTCAGCGGGCTGTTGAACGGGGTGATGGCGCAGATGACCCCCAGCGGCACGCGCAGGGTAAAGGCCAGGCTGCCCTCGAAGCCCGGGGCGCTCTGGATCGGCACGACCTCCCCACCGATGCGCTTTGCCTCCTCCGCGGAGACCTGCACGGTCTGCACCGCCCTGCGGATGTCTCCGCGGACGTCCCGCCATGTGAAACCGGACTCGGCAATCATGATCCGGGCCAGCTCCTCCTCGCGCTGGCCGATGGCCTCCGCGACCCGGTACAGGATGCGCCAGCGCTCCTGGGGGGAGAGGGGGCGTGCCCCAAAGGCTGCCTCCGCCGCAGCCACGGCTCGCCCGACGTCCTCCCGGGTGGCCTGGGGCACCCGTCCGATGACCTCCCCTGTGTACTTGTCCAGGACGGGGAGCGTCGCCTCGGCGCCGGCCCACTCGGAGCCGATCAGCATGCGGTACCGGGGTGCCTCAGAAGGAGTCGCGGTCACCGCTCGTGCCTCCTGGGCCCGTCTTCGCGCCGTACATCTTCAGGCGGGTCCGCATGGCGTTCTCCTTGTGCCGCCGCGCCGCCGCCTCTGCACCTTCGGCGTCCCGCGCCATGATGGCCGCCAGCAGCTCCCGGTGCTCCTGCAGGGCCTGCTGCGCCCGTTCCGGACTGGAGAGCGTGGAGTGCTTGAACCGCTGGATGGAGTACTGCAGGCGCTTGAGCAGGTCGCCCAGGCGGGTGTTGCGGGCGGCCCGGTAGATGACCTCGTGGAATTCCTGGTTCAGATGGCTGAGGTGCTGATGGTCGCCCCGCGGCGTGGCCTCGGCGATCTGGTCGTTGAGGTGCTGCAGGAGCTCCAGCTCGCCGGGCGAGGCGCGCTGCGCGGCGAGGCGCGCGGCCACCCCCTCCAGGGCGATGCGGATGGCGTAGATGTCCTCGACGTCCTGAGGGGTGATGCTGGCCACGACCGCCCCCAGGCGGGGGACGCCCTCCAGAAACCCCTCCGCCTCCAGGCGCTGCATGGCCTGGCGCACGGGAGTGCGGCTGACGCCCAGCGTGGCAGCCAGGGTGCGGTCCTGCAGACGGTAGCCCTCGGGGAGGATGCTGCGAACGATGGCCTCGCGCAGGGTGCGGTAGACGACCTCTCCGCGCAGGCCGTCGCGCTCGAAGAGTTTCTTCAAGTGAGTCAGCTGGGCGAGATGTGTCACGGCATCCTCGGATGGACTACCAAAGTATACATAGGATCTTCC
>JBBIIQ010000080.1:0-5528 GCA_037446405.1 Armatimonadota bacterium
GCGAGATCGGTCACATCCCCGTCGTCCCGGACGGGGACCGCTGCCGCTGCGGGCAGCGCGGCTGCCTGGAGACCGTGGCGGGCGGCTGGGGCATCGTGCAGCGGGCGGGGCGGCTGACGCCGGCGGCCTGGCCCTCCGGGTGCCAGGACGACGGTCGGCCTCGCACCACGGAAGCCGTCTTCCGGGCTGCCGCCGCCGCTGATCCGGCAGCGGGCCCGCTGGTCCGCGCGGCGGGGGAGTTCCTGGGACGGGCCGCGGTGACGGCCGTGCGGATGTGGGATCCGGAACGTCTCGTCCTGGGAGGTGGGCTCTGCTTCCCCGGATCTCCCCTGACGGACGCCGTGCGCCGGGCCGTGGAGGGGAGCGCCTTCTACGGTGAGGAGCCGCCGCCGGTGTGTCTTGCGGCATTCGGGGCCAACGCGGGGCTGATGGGGGCGGCCTGCCTGGTGCTGGCGCCGAGGTAGAGGCAGCGCAGGTGTGCGGGCAGGAAGGCTCCTGCGCCTGCCGAAGGGTTGGAGATCCGGGCGCAGTGCGGAGGTGGCCCCTGTGGGTCCCGCGGACGCCGAGCGGCGGCTGGTCACCGTGGCCAAGCAGAAGAGAAGCGGCGTGCAGGATCCTGAGGGGCGCGTCGTCACGCGCTCCATGGCCTGGGACTGGTAGCGGCCCGGCCTACGCCCGCTGCCGCGCCACTTCCACCTCGATACCGAACGGATCCGTCAGGATGAGCCCGCGAGATCCGGCGCGCAGCGGGAGACCGTGGTTGCGGAGGGATTGCTCCAGGGCGGCAAGCGCCTCGGCGGGAACCTTCCACGTGTAGCGGAGGAGACCCACCGCCCCGGGCGGGGCGCGGCGCCGGGATCCCCACACGTTCAGGCCGAGGTGGTGGTGGTAGTCCCCGGCCGCCAGGAAGAGCGCGCCCGGATAGGAGCGCTGGGTCACCCGGAGCCCCAGGACTCGGCTGTAGAAAGTTTCCCCGGCCTCCAGGTCGTCCACGCTGAGGTGCACGTGGCCCAGGGTGGTGGCCGGGTGGATCGGCGCGGCCCGCGGCGAGGACGCCAGCAGGTCCGCGACGTCCACCGGCTCGGTCCCCATGGCCACCCCGCCCGCTGTCCGCGGCCACGCATCGCGGGGGCGGTCGCGGGCCAGCTCGATGCCGTTCCCCTCCGGATCGCGGAGGTAGAGCGCTTCGGAGACGCCGTGGTCGCCCGCGCCGTCCAGCGGCCAGCCCGCCGCCAGCAGCCGCCGCAGGACGGCGCCCAGAGCGGAACGGTCGGGGAGCAGCAGGGCGAAGTGGTACAGACCGACGCCACGCGGCGGGCGGGCGGAGGCTGCCAGATCCACCTGCAGCGTCAGCGTGAAGGCTCCGCCCTCCGGGCGGAAGCGCAGGGCCTTGCCCTCCGCCTCGGCGGGCAGCCCGAGCAGGCCGCCGTAGAAGCGCAGCGCCCGCTCCCGATCGCGGACGCGAAGCACCACCCCCTCCAGGCCGGCCTCTCCCGGCATGACAAACGCCACGCGCCCATCCTACCACCGCCGTCGAGCTCAGGGGGCCGCCCCGGCCGCAGCGCGGCCTGCCGGCAGGGCGCAGGGCCGTTACGCCGCCGTGACGCGCGCGGGATATCTGTGTGCAAAGGGGGGTGAGAGGAATGGCACGCCTGATCGCCGCAGTGGGAGTGGTGGGGATGGCGGTCCTGGGATTGGGCAGCGTCGCCTACGCGCCCTACCACACGCAGCAACCGCCACAGGCCGCGGCCGGTGACGTCAAGGCGCAGGTGACGACGGCGGTGGCCCACGCGGGGTTCGCCGCCGCGGCGACAACCTTCGGGGGAGCGCAGCAGCACCTGGGACACGCCCTCAACTGCGTTGAGGGGAAAGGCGGCAAGAACTTCAACGCCTCCTGGGGCCACGTCTGCGAGGGGCAGGGGAACGGCATCCTCAACGACCTGCGCGGGGTCGCGGGAAGCGCGGCGCTGATGCCGCTGGCGCAGAGCGCCGATGCGCTGGCCACCAGTGGGGTGAAGAGCAACGACCTGACCGCGGCCCGCCTGGCGGCCAGGGGCGTGGAGGCGCTGCTGCGGCTCGTCGCCGAGAACCTGAAGTAGCCGCCGTCAAGCGGGGCGCCGAAGAGCGGAAGTCGCCGCTCAGAAGCGGGTGGGCCCGCGGGCCAGCACCACGATGCCCGAGGGGTCCACGGTGAAGCGGCGCGCGTCCTGCGCCGGGTCCTCCCCGATGCTCAGACCGCTCTCGATGGTGTTGTAGCGGTCGACGATGACCCGGTGCAGGCGCGCCCCCTCCTGCACGACGGTGTGGTCCATGACCAGCGACTCCTTGATCACCGCCCCGGGCTCCACCCGGACGTTGCGGCCGAGGATCGAGCGGCGCACGACCGCCCGCGTGATGCAGGACCCTTCGCCGATGAGCACGTCCTCGACCTGGCCGCCGTGGATGCGCGCGGAGGGGCCGGGGTAGGCGCCGGTGAGGATGGGCCAGCGCGGGTTGTCCAGGTCCAGCCGGGGCTGCGCGCCCAGCAGGTCCATGTTGGCCTCCCAGTAGGCGGCGATGGTGCCCACGTCCCGCCAGTACCCCTCTTCCTCGTAGGGCCGCATGCCCGGCACCCGGTTCTCTGAGAAGGGATAGGCGTAGACCCGGGCGCGGGGGACGAGCTCGGGGATGATGGACCGTCCGAAGTCGTGGTCGCCGCCGCGCTGGGCGTCGTCCAGCAGCGCCTCCACCAGCACCTCCCGGGTGAAGAGGTAGTTGCCCATGGAGGAGAGGGCGCGGGCCGGATCTCCGGGGATGGTGAGCGGGCGGGCCGGCTTCTCCTCGAACCCGATGACGCGGTGGTCCTGTTCTACCTCGACGATGCCGAAGCCGGTGGCCCGCTCCACGGGCACCGGGAGCGCGGCCACGGTGACATCCGCCTGGCGCTCCAGGTGAAAGGTGAGCATCTGCCCCACGTCCATGCGGTAGATGTGGTCCGCGCCGAAGATGGCCACGATGTCCGGGTGAAAGTCACGCAGCAGGTTAAGGTTCTGGTAGACGGCGTCCGCAGTCCCCTGGTACCAGGTCTCTCCGCGGCGCATCTGCGGCGGCACGGCGATGACGAAGTGGTCCGGCAGGGCGCCCAGGCGCCAGCCCTGGCGCAGGTGCTCGATCAACGACTGCGCTTTGTACTGGACCAGAACGTAGAGGGCGTAGATCCCCGAATTGACGAAATTGCTCAGGACGAAGTCCACGATGCGGTACTTGCCGCCGAAGGGCACAGCCGGTTTGCTCCGGTCCCGCGTGAGGGGGAAAAGCCGCTCGCCCTTGCCGCCGGCGAGGATGAAGGCCAGCACCCGCGGTCGGATCACGTCGCCTCCGGGGGGTCTACCGCTTCGCCCTCAACCAGAGCATACTACACCCGTGCGGGTAGCTGAGGGGGAGCCCGGACGGCCCCAGCGGCAGCGGAAGGCTTGGCTGGTGGCGCTGGCGGTGACGCTGCCGGTGGTGGCGCTGCTGGCCTACGGGTTCGTGCGCAACCCGCGGGTCCGACCTTCGCCGCTGGTCGGCCGCCCGATGCCGTCCTTTCGCATCCAGGGGTTCGACGGCAGGGTCGTGGACAGCGCCGCGCTGGCCGGCCGCATCCTGGTCGTCAACTTCTGGGCTTCCTGGTGCTACCCGGCCTGCTACGAGGAGGCGCCCCGGCTGCAGCGGATTTGGCAGGCGTCCCGGGACCGGGGGGTGGTGGTGGTCGGGGTGAACATCCAGGACCGGGAGGCGCCCGCCCGCGAGTTCATCCGCCGCTTCGGGCAGACCTTCCCCAACGGCATGGACCGCACAGGCCGCGTCAGCATCGACTTCGGCGTCTCCGGCGTCCCGGAGACGTTCGTGATTGACCGGGAAGGTCGCATCGTGGGGAAGTACAGCGGGGCCGTGCCCGAGGCCTGGCTGCGCGAGCAGATCGAGCGGTGGCTTCCTGGCGGCTAGTGCCCGCCTGATTCCGGGCTGTCTGCTGTCGCCTCCTCCGGGCGGACGGTGCGACGGAGGAAGGCAGCGGCGACCACAAGGGCAGCGAACAGGACCACGACGGGTGCGGTCCAGAGGATCCAGCCCACGCCCTTCCGCGGCGGATCCAGCAGGATCCACTGCCCGTAGCGGCTGACGAAGTAGGCGACGATCTCCTCGGGGGACTGCCCCTCCTCGAGCTTCGTCCGGATCAGCGCGCGCATCTGCCCGGCCAGCCCGGAGGGGGAGTCGGCGACGCTCTCGTTCTGGCAGACGGGGCAGCGCAGGCGGGAGGCGATCGCCCGCACCTGCTGCTCCAGTGCTGGCGGCTGCGCGGGCGCCGGCACCGCGGCGGCAGCCGACCCCCATGCCACCAGCAGGAGGGCGAGGGCAACCGGTCGCGTCAGCTGTGCCGCCCGGGCCATATACTCATCAACCCCGCCAGGGCCATCAACAGCCCGCCGGTCCAGATCCAGGGGACCAGGGGGTTGACGATGGCTTTCACCACAACCGAGCCGTCCGGGGCCACCGCCAGCAGGACCAGGTAGAGGTCGCCGCGCCACGTGGACCGCACCGCGGGTGTGGGAATGGGCGTGCGCTGCTGGGGGTAGAGCCGCTCGGACGGGTACAGCGTCGCCGCCGCCCGGATCGCCGCCGCCGGGCGCCCGGGCGACACCTCCAGGTCCCGGGGCGGCAGGACGGAGATCGCTGCCGCCACCTCCAGCCTGTCCGGCAGGCGGGAGAGCGCCGCCCCGTCGTAGCGCAGCAGATAGCTTCCGACGCGGAAGGTCTCGCCCCGCCGCACGGCGTGGTCGCTCTCCGCGCGATAGGCGGAGGAGGCGGCGACACCGGCCAGCGCCAGGGCCAGCCCCAGGTGCGCCAGGTAGCCGGCGTAGCGGCGGCGGTTGACGCCGAGGAGGGCCGGCAGGGCCAGGAGGTAGGGGCGACCCTCGGCGCGGCAGAGCGCGCGGGCTCCGCGGTGGAATTCGGAGATCTGGGCCGCGGCCGCGAAGGCGATCACGCCGAGCGTCCCCAGCGTGGAGCCGCGCACCCCGGCGCCGGCCAGGGCGATGACGCATCCCAGGCTGACCACCCCCGGGGCGGCCAATCGGCGGAGGACGCCGCGGGGCACCGGCCCCCAGGGCAGGAGGGTGGCCACCGCCATCAGCACCAGGAGGGCCAGCGCCAGCGGGACGGTCAGCCGATTGAAGAAGGGCGGGCCGACACTGAGCCTGACGCCGGCCACCGCCTCCGCCAGCAGAGGGAAGGTCGTTCCGATGAAGACCGTCGCGGCAAGCACCAGCAGCACCACGTTGTTCAGGAGGAAGAGGCTCTCCCGGCTGAGGTAGGCGGGCAGTATCCCATCGTCGCGCACCTCGTCTCGCCTCAGGAGCAGGACCCCCACGGAAAACGCCAGGACGGCGCCGATGAACAGGAGGAAGATCGGGCCGACCAGCGACTGGGTGAAGTCGTGCACCGAGCCGAGGATGCCGCTGCGGGTGAGGAACGTGCCGAAGAGCGTGAGGAGGAAGGTGAGGATGGCC
>JBBIIQ010000080.1:5578-8424 GCA_037446405.1 Armatimonadota bacterium
GCCGCCGTTCCTGCACCATGACCGAGTGCAGGAAGGCCGTGGCCACCAGCCAGGGCATCAAGGCCGCGTTCTCCACGGGGTCCCAGGCCCAGTAGCCGCCCCAGCCCAGGACCTCATAGGACCACCATGCGCCCAGGACGATGCCGGCGCCGAGGAAGGACCACGCCGCCACGGTCCAGCGCCGGGTGACGGTCATCCACTCGTCGCGCATGCTGCGCGCGAGCAGCGCCGCGGTGGCAAAGGCGTATGGGATCGAGAAGCCCACGTAGCCCAGGTAGAGGAAGGGGGGGTGCACGGCCATCAGCGGGTGATTCTGCAGCAGGGGGTTCAGGCCGCGCCCATCCGGCGGAGGGGGGAAGACGCGGGCGAAGGGGTTGGCCGGACCGAGCATCAGCAGCAGGAAGAAGGAGGTGATCCCCACCAGCACAGCCAGGGCCAGAGGCACCGTCTCCTGGTGGCGCCCGCGGTAGCGGATCGCGACCAGGGCCGCGTACGCGGCCTGCACCCACGTCCACAGCAGGATGGATCCTTCGAGGGCCCCCCACAGGCCGATGATGCGGAAGGGCAGGGGCGTGGCCCGGTTGATGTTGGCCGCCACGTAGCGGACAGAGAAGTCACGACCGACCAGGGCGATCTCCAGCAGAGCTACGGCGGCGGTCAGGACGATGAGGAGGACCACCACCGCCCGGTGCCCGCGACGGAGCAGACTCGCGTCTTCCCGGGCGCGCCCGCGCAGGAGGAAGACCAGCCCGGCCAGTGCGGAGAGCAGGGCGGTGGCGATGGCGGCTGTGCCCAGGAGGGAGATCATGCGCTGGCGGCGCCGGCCCGGCTATGGCCGGGGTGAGGGCGGCGCGTACTCCTCCGAGTGCTTGACAAGGAGAGACCGCGCGCGGAGCACTCCGCCGGGATCCCAGGTCCCTTCGACGATGGCGCCCTGCCCCTCGCTGAACAGGCCGGGCGGGGCACCGACGTACTCGATGGTGACCGTGGCGGAGCCGTCGGTGAGTTGGAAGCGCAGCTGGCGGGTGGCCGGATTCCAGACCTTCGACCCGGGGACCACCAGGCCGCCCACGCGGACCGCCCGCTGTGCCGTCCGCTCTCCCTGTGCCAGCAGCTCGCCGGGGGTGAGGTAGTAGACCACGGCGCCCCGGATTCCGCTGACGACCACGTAGGCGAGGGCCGCCAGGATGACCGCCGCCGCCAGGAGGAGGCGGGCCCGCCTCATGGCGGGGTCACGGTCCCCACCGGGCCGGCGGAGCGGCGCTGCGCCTGCAGGTCGGCCTCGACGCGCTGCAGGCGACGGCGCAGCCGCTGCAGGTAGAGCAGAAGCGCAGCGGCGGTCACGCCGTAGGCCAGGGCGATGGCGACCGTCGGCGTCACGGCTCGGCCGCGGCGCTGCGCGCCGCCTCCAGCCGCTCCAGGCGGACGCGCTGCAGTAGCAGGTAGAGGTAGACCAGCGTGAAGGCCAGCAGGTTGACCAGCAGCGCGGCGACCATGGGCGGGGCCATCTTGATCTCCCCGCGGGTGATCGACGGCGCCTGGTGCAGCGTGCGGAACCAGACGACGGAGTAGTGGATGAGCGGGACGTCCAGCGCGCCGATGATCCCCACCACGGCGGCCAGGCGCGCGCCCCGCTGCCGGTCCTCGGCCAGCTCGCGGACCAGCAGGGCGGCGGCGAAGATGAGGAAGAGCATGGCGGTGGTGACCAGCCGCGCATCCCATGCCCACCATGTTCCCCACACCGGCTTTCCCCAGATCATCCCGCCGGCCAGGGCCAGGGCGGTGAAGAGCGTCGCCAGCTCCGTGGCGCTGTGGGCGACGTGGTCGTAGAGGGCGCGGCCGCGCCACAGGTAGAGGATGCTGGTCACGAAGACGGTTCCCACCGCCAAGTAGGCGGCAAAGGCGCTGGGGACGTGCACGTACATGATCCGCACGTAGTCACCCTGGAAGGCGTCGGGGGGCGAGGCCACAAGTCCTGCGTACAGCCCTGCCGCCAGCAGGACGGCGGCGGCGCCGCCCAGGAGGGTCGGGAGCAACCTCATGCCTCCTCCATGACCACGGCGTAGAGCACGGGAGCGACCAGCAGGAACAGGATATCAAAGACCGCCAGCACGCCGAGCCACAGGCCCCCACCGGGCGCACCGCTGAGGATGGCCTCCGTCAGGCGCACGCTGCCCAGCAGCACCGGCAGGGCCACGGGCAGCAGGAGCAGCGGCATGAGCAGCTCTCGCCCGCGCACGTGGACCAGCAGTGCGGCGAAGAGGGTCCCAACGGCACAGAGGCCGGCGATGCCCAGGAACCCGGCGCCGAGGAGGAGGGGGAGCCGCGCCCACAGGTCGATGTTGAACAGCAGGCCCAGGGCGGCCAGCAGCAGCCCCAGCAGCGTCATGAGCAGGAGGGTGAGGGCCGCCCACGTTCCCCAGTAGAGATGCTCGCGGCTCCCCGGATAGAGGAGGAGCGTCTCCAGGGCCTGCTGCTCCACCTCGGCCTGCGTCCAGCGGGAGACGCCCAGCGTCGCCGCCAGGAGGAGCGCCACCCACAGGATCGCGGGGGCGCGCGCCGCCTCGCCCCCCAGGACGAGTCCCAGCAGCAGGACCACCAGCAGGGCGAGGCCGCCCATGGTGGTGATGGTCTCCCGCCCCCGCCATTCCAGCAGCAGGTCCTTTCGCACTAGCGCCACCGTGCGCCGCCACGCGTTCACATCCGGCCTCCCGCCAGCGTGCGTAGCCGCGGCACTGAGACGTCGGCGATGGCCGAGACCTCCACCGGCCGCCCGCGGCAGAGGCCGACCACCACATCGGCCAGGTGCAGGCCCCGCTCCCACTGGTGGGTGGCCAGGACGGCGC
>JBBIIQ010000081.1:0-8413 GCA_037446405.1 Armatimonadota bacterium
CAGCGGCAGCCCGGCCAGGTGCAGGGTGGTGCGGGGCGGCGCTGCGGGCGCCTCCGCCTCCTCTGCCGGGCCCTCCGGCGGCGTCCGCCCGGGCCGCTCCGCGGGCGGGGCTCCGTTGCTCAGGCCGATGCGCCTGCTGAAGTACTCCAGCTCGCCCCAGAGGCGGTCGAGGAAGGCGTTGCCGTCTAAGTTCAGCACCTCGCAGTCCGCGCGCAGCCGGTCTTCCATGGCGCGCATGATGCGGAAGAGCTCGTCGCGCATCCCCAACAGGGCCTGCCGCCGCGCGGGATCCATCCTGGGGACGTTGCGCCGCAGGTAGTGCTCGGCGAAGGCCTGGTGGCGGGACTCGTCCACCAGGATCCTGGCCGACATGCGCCCGAACAACCCCTCGCTCTGCGCATCCGCGAACCACTGGTAGAAGAGCTTGGCGAAGAGGTCGCTGATGAGGATCCCCCACACCCAGTCCACGCGGTCACCCGTGCGCAGCCGGTGGTGGTAGCGCAGCATCTCCGGCAGCTCGCGCAGGCCCACGGGGTGGTAGCCCAGGCGCTTGTACAGGCGGGTCAGCGCTTCGAAGTGGCGGGCCTCGTCCATGATGAACGAAGCCAGGTAGATCTGCGCCGTGGTCTCTCCCGCCTCCATCAACTGTGGCAGGATGTTGGCCGCCCCGGCCATGGCCGTCTGCTCCCCCAGGTAGACCGGAGTGAGCATCCGCGCCAGGGCCTGATTCTGCCGCGGCGTCATCTGCAGGGACTGCCCCCAGTCCAGGTCGCGGGAGGTCCACTGCACCCTGGCCGCCTTGTGGAAGAGGTTGACCAGGAGGTCGTCTTCCAGATCCGGGAAGATGCGCACCACACTGCGAATGCCGCTGGTGCGCCGAGGCGTCGGCCGCTCACTCACGGTAGGCTCCCCACAGCATACGGCGTGCCCGCCGCGAGGGCGGGCCGGACTGCTCGAGGGCATTATACGCAATCCCACGGCCACTGTCCTGTGCGGGGGAAGGGGACGGGGTTTTGCTATGGTAGGGCTGTGGGACGCCCCCGGGAACCCCTGGCCGTCGAGGTGCTCACCCCGCCGCTGGCACCCTGGAGAGCGATGCGCGTCCGGGAGTGGTCGCAGGCGCGGGGCGACTACTACCGCCTCTGGCAGTTGCTGGACGCAATCGGCGAGCGGTTTCGCGGCCGCGTCACCGTCTACATCGTGGACCCCGTCTCCCTCCCGGGAGTGCTTCGCATCACCCGCCACCGGATCCGCGGCTTCCCCGCCTTCGTCATCGGCGGGCGGGAGAAGTACACGGGCTGGGACCTGGAGGAGCTGGCGCGGCGGATCGAGCGCCACCTGGCCGGAAGGGTGCCGGGGGAGTAGGATTTGGCGCTCTGCGCAAGGCCCGGGGCGCAACCTGATGCCTTCTGTGGGGTGTTGGGGAGCGGGCGGCTATAGCGCGGCTATAATTGGGTCAAGGGGGTGAGACCCGATGCGTAAAGTGGGGCTTACGCTCTTCGTGATCCTCTCCCTTGTGGCCGTGACCGCCGGAAGCACTGTGGCTGGCGGGACGCTGGATGTCATCAAGCAGCGCGGCCGGATCATCGTCGGCGTTAAGGCTGACTTCCCACCGTTTGGCTTCATTGAGGAAGGCGGCCGCCACGCCGGGTACGATCTGGACATCGCACGGGAGATCGCGCGGCTGCTACTGGGCAGCCCTGATCGCGTGCAGTTCGTTACGGTGACGTCGGCGAACCGTATCCCCATGCTGCAGACAAACCAGATCGATATCGTCATTGCCACCATGACCATCACTTCTGCGCGCAAGGAAGTCATCGATTTTTCGGTGCCCTACTTTTGCTCGGGCCACTTGATTCTGACCCGGCAGGACGTCGCCAACATCAACCGGTTCGCCGATCTCAACGGAAGACGCGTGGCCACGGTTCAGGGGTCGACGGGAGACCGGGTGACGCTGGCCTTGGCGCCCCAGGCCCAGCGGATCACCTTCGGCCAAAACTCTGAGGCCCTGCTGGCCCTCAAGGATGGTCGGGTCGATGCCTTCGTCCAGGACGACGTGCTGCTGTTGGCCTTCGCCAAGCAGGACCGGATGCTTAAGGTGGTGGGCTGGCCTCCGCAGATGCCCGGCCCCTATGGGATGGGAGTGCGAAAGGGCGACCGAGATCTCCTGGCGGCGGTGAACGTCGCCCTGGCTCAGATCCGCTCGCAGGGGATCTATGAGAAGCTCTTCGCCAAGTGGTTCGGCGACGTAGCCAAGAACCTGCTCCCTCCCAGCAAGTGCCCGGCGGAGCTCCAGCTCCCGTGATCGCGGCGGTGGCCTGAGGTCCACTTAGGCCACCGCGCGTCCTCTATGGCCTTCGCCTTCTTCCTCCACGCGCTCCCGGTGCTTCTGCGAGGTGCTCTCCTCACCCTGTGGATCTCTGTGCTGGCCCTGGCGGCAGCCACGATCCTGGGCGTCATCGGTGCAGTACTGCGCACTTCACGCTTCCGGCTGCTACGAGCCGTGGGGACAACCTATGTGGAAGTATTCCGCAACACTCCCCTCCTCATCCAGATCTTCTTCGTCTTCTTCGGGTTGCCCAGGGTGGGGATCCGCTTCTCAGGCCTGGTCTCGGGGCTATTGGCTCTCTCCCTCTACACCGGAGCTTACAACACCGAGGTGTTCCGCGCCGGACTGGAAGCCGTCCCCCGCGGCCTGCATGAAGCGGCTGCTGCTCTAGGATTGTCGGCCTGGCAGCGATTCCGGCTGGTAGTACTCCCTGTAGCGCTCCGGATCGTCCTCCCGGCGCTGGGGAACAACTTCGTGGCGTTGGTGAAGAACTCATCGCTGGCCTCCACCATCGGTCTGGTGGAGCTCACGTTCCTTGCGCGGGACCTTGAAGCCTGGACGTTCCGCAGCTTTGAGGTGTACGGGCTGGCGACGCTGATCTACCTGGCGCTGGTGGTAGGTCTGTCCCTGGCTCTGCGCCGCGTCGAGGTCCGCATCACCCGCCATTTGCGAACCGGGTGAGGACGCCCGGCTGGTGTAGCCGACGCTGGCATGCAGTGGGACGTCGCCCTCCGCAACTTCCAGTACCTGACGCGAGGCCTCCAGGTCACCGCCACGCTGGGCCTGCTGGTGACGGCTCTGGGGTTACTGCTCGGGTTTGGGGTCGGGTTGCTGCGCCTGCGTCGAAGGGGCCCCGCCTACCTGGCTGCCACCCTCTTCGTGGAAGTCTTTCGGGATACCCCACTGATCATGCAGATGTTCTTCATCTTCTTCGGACTGCCCGCTGTAGGAATCCGGCTGAACTCTTTCGTGGCCGCCACGGTGGCCATGTCCTTCTTTGCCGCTGCCAACGCCGCAGAGATCGTGCGCGGGGCGATCCAGTCCATCCCCCGCGGCCAGACCGAGGCCGCACGCGCCCTCGGGCTCTCGCCCCACCAGACTATGCGCTTCGTCATTCTTCCCCAGGCCATCCGCCGCATGATCCCGCCGCTCATGGGCCTGTTTACCACGCTGGTGAAGGACACGTCTCTGGCTGCGATCATCAATGTCTTCGAGCTGACCATGGCTGCCCGGGTGACCATTGAGCGCACCCTGGCGTCGTTCGAGATCTGGTTGGTGGCGGGGGCTCTGTACTTCCTCGTCACCTACCCGCTGTCGCTGGTCACGCAGCGGCTGGAGCAGCGGCTGGTGGCTGAGACCGCGGCGTAAGGAAGCGTGGAGGCGAATTTCCCGAGTCCTTGCCGGGGTCGCATCGAGGAGGCAGAGACCCCCGTGCCCCAAGAGGTGCGGCCTCACGGCCTCGGGGTGTGGTTGCCCCACGTGCGCGGGGGCTGATATCCTGATCTGGACCTACGCCATCGAGCGGCGCCCGAGGCAACCGTGGAGATCATCGTCGCACGGCACATGGGGTTTTGCGGCGGGGTGAAGCGCGCCGTGGAGATGGCCCAGGGCGCCGCCCGTGAGGCCGGCGGACCCGTCTTCACCTGGGGCCCGCTGATCCACAATCCCCAGGTGGTGCAGCGGCTGCAGGCGGAAGGGGTCCGGGTGGCGGAGCACCTGGACGACCTGTCGGGGGAGGCCTTCGTCGTCTCCGCCTACGGCGTGGAGCACGCCGTGCTGCAGCACGCCCGGGACCGGGGGATGCGCATCGTCGATGCCACCTGCCCTGTGGTCATCCGCGCCCACCAGCTGGCCTTCCGCCTGGCCGAGGAAGGCTACCAGGTCATCGTCGTCGGCGACCACGGCCATCCGGAGATGGTCACGCTGAAGGAGGTGCTCGGGGAGCGGGTGACCATCGTGCACACGCTGGAGGAGGCGCGGCGGGTCAAGGTGCGGGGTCGGGTCGGCGTCATGTCGCAGACCACCCAGTCCCTGGAGAACTTCCGGCAGATCGTCGCGGACCTGTCGGTGCGCGCCCGGGAGCTGAAGGTGCTGAACACCCTCTGCCCCGCCATCACCGTGCGCCAGGAGGAGGCGGAGCGGCTGGTCCGCGAAGTCGACGTCCTGGTGGTCGTCGGCGGCTACGGCAGCAGCAACACCACCCGCCTGGCGGAGCTGGGGCGGGCCCACGGCGCGCCCACCTACCACATCGAGGTCCCCGAGGAGCTCGATCCCGCCTGGTTCGACGGCGCGGACACGGTGGGGGTGATGTCCGGCGCCTCCACGCCGGACTGGATCATCACCCGCGTGCTGCACCGCCTGCAGGAGATCGGGGACGCGCAAGCGGTCAACGCCACCGTCTCCTGATCCCTGGGCCCGCCAGGATGCGCCCGCCGGTCGTCGCCATCGTCGGCCGCCCCAACGTGGGCAAGTCCGCGCTCTTCAACCGCCTGCTCGGCCGCCGTCAGGCCATCGTGGAGGAGACGCCCGGGCTGACACGCGACCGCCTCTACGCCGAGTGCGCCTGGGGGGGACGGACCTTCCTCCTGGTGGACACCGGCGGGCTGGTCTTGCGGGAGAAGGGCGAGCTGCCCGAGGAGGTCCGCCGGCAGACGCTGCGGGCCATCGAGGAGGCGGACGTCCTGCTGCTGGTGGTGGACGCGCGGGCCGGCCTGCTGCCCGGGGACGCAGAGGCGGCCGAGGTACTGCGCCAGGCGCGCAAGCCGGTGCTCCTGGTGGCCAACAAGGTGGACCACCAGGCTCACCTGGAGGGGATCTACGAGTTCCACGCGCTGGGCCTGGGGGAGCCGCTGCCCGTCTCCGCGCTGCACGGGACCGGCACCGGCGACCTGCTCGACGAGGTGGCGGCTCTCTTGCCGCCGGAGGAGGCCGCGCCGCCGCCTCCGGGGATCAGGGTGGCGGTGGTGGGGCGGCCCAACGTGGGGAAGTCCTCGCTGGTCAACGCCATCCTGGGGGAGGACCGCGTCATCGTCGCCGAGGCGCCGGGGACGACGCGCGACGCCGTGGACACCCATGTGGAGTACCGGGGGCGGGCCCTGACCATCGTGGACACCGCCGGCCTGCGCCGGTCGTCGCGGGTGGGGGATGCGGTCGAGCGCTACAGCGTCAGCCGCACGCGCGCCGCCCTGGAGCGGGCGGAGGTGGCCATCCTCGTCCTGGACGCCGGCGAGGGCGTGACCGACCAGGATCAGCGCATCGCCCGCGATATTGTCCAGGCGGGGCGGGCGCTGGTCGTCGCCCTGAACAAGTGGGACCTGGTGCCGCCGCAGCGACGCGTGCAGGAGGAGATCCAGCGGCGGGTGCGCCACGCCCTACGGTTTGTGGCCTACGCGCCGCTCTCTGTCGTCTCAGCGAAGCACCGAAGCGGCATCACCGCCCTCCTGGAGGCGACCACCCGGGTGGCGGAGGCCCACGCGCTGCGCGTGGCCACCGGGCCGCTGAACCGCGCGGTGGAGGCCGCAGAAGCGGCCACACCCCCGCCCGCCGACGCCTGGGGGCGGCGGGTGAAGATCCTCTACGCGACGCAGGTGCGCGCCGCCCCGCCCACGATCGTTCTCTTCGTCAACCATCCCGACCTCATGCCCGAGCACTACCTGCGCTACCTGGAGCGGACACTGCGGGAGGCCTTTCCCCTGGAGGGCACCCCGTTGCGCTTCGTCCTCCGGGGAAGGGGGCAGGGGCGGGCATGACCGGGGAGGGGAGGGCCCGGGCGATCTGGTTCCCGCGGCGGCGCGCCGTGGAGGTGCGCGAGGAGCCCGACAGGCCGCCGGGCCCGGGGGAGGTGCGCATTCGGACAATATGCTCGGCGGTCAGCCACGGGACGGAGATGCTGGTCTACCGGGGCGAGGCCCCCGCCGGGCTGACGCTCGACCTGCCCGCGCTGCGAGGGAGCTTCAGGTTCCCCGTCAAGTACGGCTACGCCAGCGTGGGGCGGGTGGCGGAGGCGGGCCCGGGAGTGCAGTCCCCCGCTCCCGGCGACCTGGTCTTCACGCACCACCCCCACCAGACCGTCTACACCGTCCCCGCCGGGATGCCCGTCGTCCTGCCGGAGGGCCTGCCGCCCGAGACGGGCGTCTTCCTGGCCAACCTGGAGACGGCAGTGAACGTGCTGCTGGACGCGCCGGTCCTGGTGGGGGAGGTGGTGGTGATCTTGGGGCCGGGGGTGGTGGGGCTGCTGCTGACGCAACTGGTGCGCCGTCACCTGCCTGCGGTGCTGCTCACCGTGGAGCCCTTTGCGCATCGCCGAGCGCTGAGCCTGGCGCTGGGCGCGGACGCGGCGCTCGATCCCCGCCAGGACGTCCCCTCCGCGGTGGCCGCGCGCTCGGAGGGGCGGGGGGCGGACCTGGTGCTGGAGACCAGCGGGCAGCCCGCCGCCCTGCAGGCGGCGCTGGACGTTGCCGGGCTGGAGGGGCGGGTAGTGGTCGTCTCCTGGTACGGGACGAAGCCGGTGGAGGTCGACCTGGGGTCGGCATTTCACCGCCGCAGGCTGCGGGTGATCAGCTCCCAGGTGGGGCACCTCCCCGGGGCGCTGCTTCCCCGCTGGGATGCTGCGCGGCGAAGGCGCGTGGCTGCCCGCCTCCTGCCCGCCCTGACGCTCGCGCCGCTCGTCTCCCACCGCATTCCCTTCGACCGGGCGGCGGAGGCCTATGCGCTGGTGGACGCGCACCCCGACCAGGTGGTCCAGGTGGTTCTGACGTACGACGATGTTTGAGGTCGGCGTCCGTGCGGAGTTTTCGGCCACGCACCGCCTGCGGGGCGACTTCGGGGCGGCCACACAGCCCCACGGCCACGCCTACCGGGTGGAGGCGGTCGTGCGCGGCCCGGCTCTTGGCCCCGATGGGACGCTGCTGGACGTGGAGGCGCTGCGCCGCCTGCTCGACGACACCCTGGCGCCGCTGGCAGGAAGGGATCTGGACACCGTCCCGGGCCTTTGCGGTCTGAACACCACAGCGGAGGTCGTGGCCCGTCACCTCTTCGACGTCCTGCGGGCGGGACTGCTGCGCCTGGGCGATCCCGTCACCGGACGGCTGGCTTCCCTCTGCGTGACCGTCTGGGAGTCTCCGGAAGTCTGGGCAGGCTACGACGCGACGCTGCACGACCCCGCGGGGTGACCCGCCGTGCGGCCTTCCGGCGGCGCGGTCACCCTGCTGACGGCGGGCGCGCCCGACCGCCTGACGGGCGGCAACCTCTACAACCGGCACCTCTGCGCATCTCTGGCGTCCGCCGGCGTCGATGTGGCGGTGGCCACCGCGCCGCCCGCCCGATACCCGCAGGTGGCGATCGTGGACAGCATCGCCATCGCCCAGGGCTTCGCCTGGATCGCCGCCCGGCCAGCGGGCACCGCAGCCGTGGCGCTGATGCACATGCTCCCCAGCCTGCACGCTGCGTCGGGTGCAGCCCGCCTGCGCTGGCGGCGTCTGGAGATGGCCTTCCTGCGGCGGTCGGACCTCGCCGTCGTCGTCAGCGAGGACCTCAACCGGTGGCTGCGCCGCCTCGGGGTCGTGGGACGGGTGCACACGATCCCGCCCGGAAAGGACGGGCCGCAACCCGCGCCCGACGCGGCTGTACGCCGGCAACAGGGCGCGGGGCCGGGACTCCGCCTCCTCTCTGTGGCCAACTGGTTTCCGGTGAAGGGCTTGCATGTGCTCATCGAGGCCCTGGCGGAACTGCCTGCCGACGTGCGGCTCGACCTGGTGGGCGACCCGGCAGCCGACCCGGCGTATGCGCGGCAGGTGCGGGAGGCCATCCGGCGCCACCGCCTGGAGGACCGTGTGCGGGTTGCCGGCGTTGTGCCCCCCGATGAGATGGGCGCAAGGTACTCGGCGGCGGATGCCTTCGTGCTGCCGTCGGCGTTCGTGGGGTATCCGACGGCCCTGGCCGAGGCGCTGTGGTTTGGCCTCCCCGTGGTGGCCACAGGCGTGGGGGGCATCCCCGACCTGGTCGGCGGGGAGGAAGGGATCCTGGTGCCCCCGGGCCGCCCCAGGCCGCTGGCCGCGGCCCTGCGGCGGCTGCGAGACGATCCGG
>JBBIIQ010000082.1:0-8394 GCA_037446405.1 Armatimonadota bacterium
CATCGACGACACGCCGGAGGCCGTCACCCTCTCCTCCTTCGATCCGGTGCGCCGCGAGGTGGCCCGGCTGGCCCTGGAGAAGTTGATCGCTGACGGGCGCATCCACCCGGCGCGCATCGAGGAGATGGTCGAAAGAGCCCAGCGGGAGCTGGAGCAGCGCATCCGGGAGGAGGGGGAGCGGGCGGCCTTCGAGGCCGGCGTCCACGGCCTGCACCCCGAGGAGATCAAGCTGCTGGGGAGGCTGAAGTTCCGCCACTCCTACGGGCAGAATCTCCTGCAGCACTCCGTGGAGGTGGCACTATTGGCCGGGCTGCTGGCCACCTACCTGGATGCCGACCCCGCCCTGGCCCGCCGCGCCGGGCTGCTGCACGACATCGGCAAGGCCCTCACCCACGAGGTGGACGGCACGCACAGCACCATCGGGGTGGACGTCTGCCGCCGCTACCACGAGCCCCCGGAGGTGATCAACGCCATCGAGTACCACCACGGCGACGCCGAGCCCAGCCGCGTGGAGTCCATCCTGGTGGCCGCCGCCGACGCCATCTCCGCCAGCCGCCCCGGGGCGCGTAAGGAGACGGTGGAGATGTACATCAAGCGGCTGGAGAACCTGGAACGCCTGGCCACCTCCTTCCCCGGCGTGGAGAAGGCCTATGCCATCCAGGCGGGGCGGGAGATCCGCGTGCTGGTCAAGCCGCAGGAGGTGGACGATCTCTCCGCCGCCGCGCTGGCGCGGGACCTGGCCCGCAAGATCGAGAGCGACCTGGAGTACCCGGGCCAGATCAAGGTCACCGTGCTGCGCGAGACGCGGGCCATCGAGTACGCGCGGTAGGGCCGGGTGAGAATCCTGATGATCGGCGACGTCTGCGGCCGCCCGGGACGGCGCATCCTCAAGGCGCTGCTCCCCGGGCTGCGTCGCGAGCACGGTGCCGGCCTGGTCATCGCCAACGGAGAGAATGCCGCCGGTGGGGTGGGGATCACCGTGGAGACCGCGGAAGAGATCCTGGCCGCAGGCGTGGACGTCATCACCGGCGGGAACCACACCTGGCAGAAACGCGAGGCTGCCGCCCTGCTGGACGCGCACCCCCGGCTGCTGCGGCCGGCCAACTACCCCCCCGGCGCACCGGGGCGCGGCGCGCTGACCGTGGACTCCCCGCAGGGCCCGGTGGCTGTCCTCAACCTGCAGGGGCGGGTCTTCATGGGCGAGCTGGACGACCCCTTTCGCGTGGGGGCAGAATGGGTGGAGGAGCTGCGCAAGACCACGCCGGTGATCGTCGTCGACTTCCACGCGGAGGCAACCTCGGAGAAGGTAGCCCTGGGGTGGTACCTGGACGGCCGGGTGAGCGCCGTGCTGGGGACGCACACCCACGTGCAGACCGCCGACGAGCGCATCCTGCCGCAGGGGACGGCCTACATCACCGACGTGGGGATGACCGGGCCGCGGGACGGCATCATCGGCATGGAGCGACGAGCCATCCTGGAGCACTTCCTCACCGGCCTGCCCACCCGGTTTGGCGTGGCCCGCGGCGCGGTGCAGCTCTGCGGCGTGGCCCTGGAGGTCGACGCCGACGGCCGGGCGCGCAGCATCACCCGCATCCACCTCCTGCGGGACGAGGCGGGGGCGGCGGGCGATGCGCATTGACCTGCACACGCACACCGTGGCCTCGGACGGCCTGCTCACCGCAGCGCAGCTGGTCCGCCTGGCGCGACAGTCGGGAGTGGGGATCCTCGCCGTGGCCGACCACGACTCCACCGAGAGCGTGGAGGAGGCGCTGCGGGCAGGGAGAGACGCCGGGATCGAGGTGATCCCGGCGGTCGAGCTGAACACCGACGTCCCGGGCACGGAGGTGCACATCCTCGGCTACTTCGTCGACCACCGGCTGGAATGGCTGCAGGCTCTGCTGCGGCGGCTGCGGGAGGGACGGCTGCACCGGGCGCAGCGCATGGTGGAGAAGCTGGCCGCGCTCGGCGCCCCCATCCGCCTGGAGCGGGTCCTGGCGCTGGCCGGCGGAGGGGCGGTGGGCCGGCCGCACGTCGCCCGCGCCCTGGTGGAGGCGGGGCACGTCAGTGAGACCGCGGAGGCGTTCGCCAGGTACATCGGGCGAAATGGCCCGGCGTACGTGGAACGGTTGAAGGTCGCACCGGCGCAAGCGGTGGAGATCATCCGCTACGCGGGGGGCGTCCCCGTGCTTGCCCATCCCGGGTGGCTGGGAGACGAGGCGATGGTGGACGAGCTGCTGGCCGCGGGGCTGGAGGGGATCGAAGCCTACTATCCGGACCATACCCCGGCGATGGTGGAGCGCTACCTGCAGATCGCCCGCAGCCGCGGCCTGCTGGTAACGGGGGGAACGGACTTCCACGGTGGGGACCTGGCCACCCGTGTTCCCCCGGGAAGCCAGTACGTGCCGCCGGAGGCGGTGGACCGGCTGCGGGAGCGGGCGCGCGGGCGGCGCCCCGCGGCGGGACCCCCCGCGCTGGAGCTGGCCGCGGAGTAGGTCCGCTGCCGTGACCGTCCCTCCGGACCCCCGGCTGCGCGAGCTCCCCTCGGTGGAGCGGGTCCTGCAGCAGCTGGAGGCAGAGGGCCATCTCGACGGGATTCCCCGGCCGCTTGCCGCCCGCTACGTGCGGCGGGTGGTCGAGGCCGCCCGCCGCCGCCTGCTGGACGGCGCCGCGCCCGCCGGCTGGTCTGCCGCCTCCGTGGTCGAGGAGAGCGCCCGCACCGTGGCCTGGCACGCCCGCTCCCGGCTCACCCGCGCCATCAACGCCACCGGCGTCATCATCCACACCAACCTCGGGCGCGCCCCCTTAAGCGATGCCGCGCAGGAGGCAGTGCGTGCGGCGCTGGCCGGCTACACCCTCCTGGAGATCGATCCGGAAAGCGGTGACCGCGGCTCCCGCCAGGAGCACGTGGAGGGCCTGCTGGAGGTGGTCACGGGGGCGGAGGCCGGATTTGTCGTGAACAACAACGCCGCGGCCGTCCTCCTGGGGTTAGCCGCCCTGGCGGCAGGCCGCCAGGTGGTCGTCTCCCGCGGGGAACTGGTGGAGATCGGCGGAGCCTTCCGCATGCCGGACGTGATGGCGCAGAGCGGGGCGCGCCTGGTGGAGGTGGGGACGACCAACAAGACCTACCTGCACGATTACGAGCGCGCCATCACCCCCGACACCGCCCTGCTGCTGAAGGTGCACCGCAGCAACTTCGCCATGACCGGCTTCGTCCACGAGGTGGAGGTGCGCGACCTGGTGGCGCTGGGCGCCCCCCGCGGCATCCCCGTGATGTACGACCTGGGCAGCGGCGCGCTGGTGGACGTGCGTACGCGGAACCTGCCGGCAGAGCCGACGGTGCAGGACGCGGTGGCGGCGGGCTGCGCCCTGGTCACCTTCAGCGGGGACAAGCTGCTGGGCGGGCCCCAGGCGGGCATCATGGTCGGCCGGGCGGACGTGGTGGACCGCTGCCGGCGCCACCCGCTGGCCCGCGCGGTGCGTATCGACCGGCTGGATCTTGCCGCGCTGGCCGCCACCCTGCGTCACTACCTCTCCCCGGAGGAGGCCTGGCAGGAGGTGCCGGTGCTGCGCATGCTGGCGGCGGACCCGCACGAGCTGACCGACCGCGCCCTGTGGCTGGCCCGGCGGCTGCGCAAGACCCTGGGCGACCGTGCCACCGTCACCTGCCTCTCCGCGGACGCCCAGGTCGGCGGAGGCGCGCTGCCCGGCGTCGTCCTCCCTTCTGCCGCCGTCCTGGTCCAGCCGCGTGATGGTGCGGTGGATGCCTGGGCGGCGCGCCTGCGCCGGCGGCGCCCGCCGCTGATGGTGCGGATTCACGAGGGGGGCCTGCTGCTCAACCTGCGCACCATCCTGGCCGACGAGCTCGCGGACGTCGTCGACGCCTTCCGGTGAGCCCCCGCCAGCCAGCCGCACCTCCCGAACCGTCCCCCGCGTACGACCTCGGCACCGCCGGGCACATCGACCACCGGAAGAGCGCCCTGGTCAAGGCGCTCACCGGCATCGACCCCGACCGCCTGGAGGAGGAGAAGCGCCGCGGGATGACCATCGACCTGGGCTTCGCCCACCTGGACCTCCCCAGCGGCCGGCGGGTGGGCATCGTCGACGTCCCGGGGCATGAGGGGCTGATCAAGAACATGCTGGCCGGCGCGGCCGGAATCGACCTGGTGCTGCTGGTAGTGGCGGCGGACGAAGGGGTGATGCCGCAGACGCGCGAGCACCTGGACATCCTCCGCCTGCTGGACGTGCGGCGGGGAGTGGTCGCGCTGAACAAGGTCGACCTGGTGGACGACCCGGCCTGGCTGCTCCTGGTGGAGGAGGATCTGTCCCGCCTGACCGCGGGGTCCTTCCTGGAGGGCGCCCCGGTGGTGCCCGTCTCGGCCAGGACAGGGCAGGGCCTGGAGCGGCTGGTCGCGGAGATCGACCGCCTGCTGGACACCGTGGATCCCCGTCCCGCCGACGGTCCGGTGCGCCTGCCGATCGACCGGGGCTTCACCATGCCGGGGTTCGGGACCGTGGTCACCGGGACGCTGTGGAGCGGCCGCGTGCGCCCCGGGGACATGCTGGAGGTCCTGCCGGGCGGGCTGGCCGTGCGCGTGCGCCATGTGGAGCGCCACGGGCAGCGGATGGCGGAGGTGGTGGCGGGGTCGCGGGCGGCGCTGAACCTGGCCGGCGTGGAGCGGGAGGTGCTCGAGCGTGGCATGGTCCTGGCCACGCCGGGGACGTTGACCGCGGCGGTGCAGCTGGACGTCCGCGTGCGCGCCCTGCCCGCGGCGCCGCCGCTCCCGCACTTGGCGCGCCTGCGCCTCCACCTCGGGACCGGGGAGGCCTTCTGCCGCCTGGCCCTGCTCGACCGGGACAGGCTGGGCCCGGGAGAGGAGGCGCTGGCGCAGGTGCGCCTGGAGCGGCCCATCGTGGCCGTGCGCGGCGACCGGTTCGTCCTGCGCCGGGTTTCTCCGCTGGCTACGCTGGGCGGCGGGGAGGTGATCAGCGTCAACCCGCCCCGGCGGCGGCGCGGCGGGCAGGCCGTGGCGGAGATCGCAGCCCTCTCCACGGCCGACCGGGACACCCTGGTCCAGGCTGCCATCGCCGCGCGAGGGTTGGCCGGGGCGGCCCTCGAGGAGCTGGCGCCCGTCGTGGCGCAGCGCCCGGAAGCTGTGGCCGAAGTCGCGGCCCGCCTGATCGCGCAGGGAAGAGTGATCCAGATCCGTGAGCGCCTGTTCGATGGCGCAGCTGTGGAGCGGGTGACCGGCCGCGTGCAGGAGCTGCTGGCGGAGGCGCACCGGGAGGTGCCCTGGCGTCTGGGGGTGCCGCGCGAGGAGCTCAAGACGCGCGCCGCTCCCGGAGCCGACGACCGCCTCTTCGCCGCCATCCTGGAACGCCTCCTGGCGGCGGGGACTGTGGGGGTCACCCGCGGGCTAGTCCACCTGGGGACGCACCGGCCGGCGTTCACGCCGGAGGAAGAGGGCTTGCGCCGGGCCATCCTGCATGCCCTGAAGGAGGGACGCTTCTCGCCCCCCGCGCTCGAGGAGGTCTCCGCGCGTCTCGGCAGCGGGCCGGCCTTCACCCGGATGGCACAGTCGCTGCTCGAGGAGGGAGCGATGGTGGAGGTGGCTCCCGGGATCGTCTTTGCGGCAGAGGTCGTGGAGGAGGTGGCGCGTCGTGTGGTCGCCCAGGTGGAGGCTACCGGTGAAGTGACGGTGGCCCAGTTGCGCGACGCGCTGGGGACCAGCCGGAAGTTTGCCCTGGCCCTCCTGGAGTACTTCGATGGGATTCGTCTGACACGGCGCCTGGGAGACCGCCGGGTCCTGGCGGCACCGGGCCCCCGGTAAGCGCGCCCGCGGGAGGCGCCGCTACCTGCCCTCGGCCGCCTGCACCGACCCGGCGAGGACCCGCCACGTCGCCGTCCACTGGGTGTTGGCCCCCTCGCAGGGGCCCCGGCCCTGGGCACCGATGGAGACTTCCGCCCGCGCGCCCGGCTCCAGCGCCGGCAGCTGCACAGTCTCGGTGCGGGTGACGGTGAACTGGACGACCGTGGGCGTAGGGGCAGGCTGCGGCGGCACCGTGGGGAGGGGAGCCGGAGGCTGCACCACATTGCGGCAGACTCCCCGCAGCGTTAGCTCCAGGCTCAGCCCGGTGATGCGCAGCGGGCTGCGGTTGGTGACGGCGACCGCGGTGCCCCCGGGGCGGCCGACTGCGGGAGGGAGGACCGCCACATCGATCATCCGGTCGAGCACGCTGGCAAACTGCGCCACCTCCCTGACCTCCTGGGTCGCTTCCGCCAGCACCTGGTGCGGCGGGTTCATCGCTCGCACCGTCACGGTGAACCGGGCCACCACCCCCGCCACGGGGATCCGCTCCTGGAAGTTGCCGGTCCGGCCCGGACCCACCGGGTTAGGGAAGACGGCGGCGGAGACCTCCGCCAGGCGCCCACCGTCGGCGCCCAGCAGGACAATCTCCACGAAGACCGCCACGGGGGCACCGCTGTTGACGACCGATCCGGAGACGACGAAGGCGGAGTCGTCCAGCCGGCCGCTGACCTCCTGCAGCGCCACCCCCGCCGGTGCCTGCGTCGGCACCGCCGAGGACCCTGCCGGCGCGACCCGCGGCGCCGTCTGGGGGAGCGGCTCGGCACGGAACACCTCGATCAGCACCACGGCACCGCCGCCCAGGAGGAAGGCCACACCGTTGAAGGGGTACAGCAGCCGGACCAAACCTCCGGACTGGGTGCGCACGCTGCCGGCCGCCTGCTGGTACGCCGCCCGCACCGCCGCCTCGCCGTCGCCGACCCGCACGCCCTGCGCGGTGACGCAGGCGGGGTGGCGGGTGGCCAGGCGGCGCACCATGCCGGCGACGACCGTGACCTGGCTGACAACGCCGGAGAACGCGTAGGTGACCTCGCCCGGCCCGCTGGCGGTCTGCCCCGCGGGCGCCCCCAGCAGGCGCAGCATCTCCGCTTCGTCCGTGCCCACGCGCACGGCCGAGATGCCTTGTCCGTCCTGCACCTGGCACAGGGGCGCGCCCCCGCTGGCTGCAGGGGGTGCCGCCGGGGTGGGGAGGGCGAGGGTGAGAACACCCAGCAGGAGCGTGACAGCAGGTCGCATCCAGGTCCTCCACACGCGGGATCACCGGCGGCCCGCGCCAGCACTGCTGTGATCATAGCATATCCAACTTCTCCCCTCGCCGTCTGGTGCACACGGCGGCAAAGCCGCCTACAATGGGTGTCGGAGGGCAGCGTTCGCTGGTGCGGGCCCCGGTCTTCAAAACCGGTGGGGGGCCAGGCGGTCTCCGGTGGGTTCGATTCCCACGGCCCTCCGCCAAGACCTCTCCCTCCTTACCTTGACGCGCGCAGTTCCCAGGAACCCTAGCGTCAAGAATCCTGCCATTCTGCGACAGGGTCGCTGCCGAAGCCTTGGCCCCAGCGCCGCAGCCGCACTGCAGTCCTGCAGGCGAAGGGGGGTGGCGTGCAGTAAGATACCCTCGGGATGGACTCCGTTCCGGCTCCAAGCCTGAGCCGCCGTCTGGTGGGGCGCCGCCGTTGACCACTGCCGACCGGTACATCCTGCGCGAGGTCGCCGCGCCGTTTCTGCTCGGGGTCGGCGCCTTCGTGGTGATGCTGGCCGGAGATGTGCTCTATGCGCTGGCCAGCTTGGTGGCCGCACGGCGGATCACCCTGGAGGTCCTGGCCAGGCTGCTCGCCTACAAGCTGCCCGCGATCCTGGTCATTACCTTTCCGGTCTCCACCCTGTTTGGCGCCCTGCTGGGGCTGGCCCGCCTGACGAAGGACCAGGAGCTGCAGGCCCTGCGGCTGGCCGGGCTCAGCCTGACCCGGATCTTTGCCCCGGTCCTCGTCTTCGGCCTGATCGCCGCCGTGGCCGCGTTCTTCACCAATGAGTACTTTGCGCCGTGGGCGAACCGGCAGGCCAACATGCTCCTCCGCCGGGCGGTGCTGGGCGAGGCCCTGCCGCAGATCCGCCAGCAGATCTTCTTCCGGGGCCCTGGCAACCGCTTCTTCTACATCGAACGCACCGACCGCGACCAGACCCTGCACAACGTCATGGTCTACGAGCCGGCAGGCGCGCTGCCCAGGCTGATTACCGCGCGCCAGGCGACCTGGAGCGGGCGGGCCCTGCGACTGGTGGATGGGGTCGTCCGGGAACTGGATGACCAGGGGTTCACGCGGTACGAAGCCCGGTTCGCGCAGATGGACATCGCGGTCGGCGTAGACAGTGAGGCCTTCTTGGCCGGGGAGAAGACGCCGGACGAGATGACCGCCCGTGAACTGCGCCAGTACCTGGCCGCCTTCGGACACGACGGGGCGGCGTCGGCCTCAGCCATGGAGCTGCACCGGAAATTCGCCGTTCCGCTGGCGGCCGTGGTCTTTGCGCTGCTGGCCGC
>JBBIIQ010000083.1:0-8350 GCA_037446405.1 Armatimonadota bacterium
GTCCACCATCGTCTCCAGGGCGACGATGCCGGCGGCGGCCAGCACCCCGGCCTGCCGCATCCCCCCGCCGAGGATCTTCCGCGCGCGGCGCGCCCTGGCCACGAACTCGGCGCTGCCGCACAGCAGCGAGCCCACGGGGGCGGAGAGCCCCTTGCTGATGCAGAACATCACCGAGTCGGCGTCCCGCACCAGCAGTCGGACATCTGTGCCCAGGGCCACGGCGGCGTTGAAGATGCGCGCCCCGTCCAGGTGCACGCGCAGCCCGTGGGCGTGGGCGGTGGCGCAGAGGGCGGTCATCTGTTGCGGGGACATCACCGTGCCCCCCGCGGCGTTGTGGGTGTTCTCCAGGCAGAGGAGGCGCGTGGGCGCAAAGTGCAGGTTCGGCGGCCGCAGCACCGCTTCGATCTGGGCGGGCACCAGCACCCCCCGCTCGCCGGGCAGCGGCCGCGGGATCACCCCGGCCAGCGCCGCCATCCCGCCGGCCTCGTTCAGGTAGCAGTGAGCCCGCTGCTCCACGATGACCTCGTCGCCCCGCTGCGTGTGGCTCATGATCGCCGCCAGGTTGGCCATGGTACCGCTGGGGACGAAGACCGCGGCCTCTTTCCCCATGCGTGCCGCGGCCATCTCCTCCAGCCGGTTCACCGTGGGGTCTTCGCCGAAGACGTCGTCCCCCACGGGGGCGGTGCGCATGGCCTCGCGCATGGCCTCCGTGGGCTGGGTGACGGTGTCGCTGCGCAGGTCGACGGGCGGCCTCATCCCTCCTCCCCTCCTCCGCCGCGGGAAGCCTGGAAGAGGGAGATCCCGCGCCCGGCGATGGACGAGGAGATATACGCCAGCAGGAAGAGCAGCAGCCACTTGGCGATGGCCAGCAGGAAGGTGTCGGTCATCCTGGCGTTCTGCGCCCCGGCGGCGGTCTGGCTGAGCAGCCCTGCCTGCACCAGCTCCACGAAGCCACGGTAGAAGGTGAAGACCAGCAGGGCGATGCCCAGGGCAAAGACCAGCAGTCCCAGCCACTTCCCTGCGGGATCGGGCGGGTCGCGGCGTAGCACCATTGGTGAGCCTCCTCTCCGTACCTGCGCGCTGGGCCTCCCTGAGGCTGCGGCGGAGCTCAGACCCGTGCCTGCTGCAGCGCGCTGGCGCAGACGCAGGTCCGCTGCGGGGGGATCGTCGGCACCACCTGCAGGATCAGCTCCCGCAGGCGGACCAGGTTCTCCCGGAAGATGCGCACGACTTCCGCCGCCGTCACGGGCGTGACCGAGGGATCCCCCTCCACGCCCACGTCGTAGTCGGTGATCAGGGAGATGTTCACGTAGCAGATCTCCCGCTCCCGGGCCAGGGCGCACTCCGGGTACTGGGTCATGTTCACCACCTCCCACCCCTGGGCGCGGAACCAGCGGCTTTCCGCGCGGGTGGAGAAGCGCGGGCCCTGGATCACCACCACCGTCCCCCGGTCGTGCAGCGGCAGGTCCATACGCCGCCCCACCTGCAGCACCACCTGGCGCAGGGTGGGACAATAGGGGTCGGCCATGGAGAGGTGCGTGGTCTGTGGCCCGTCGTAGAAGGTGTCGGCGCGGCCGCGGGTGCGGTCCACGTACTGGTCGCAGATGACGAAGTCCCCCGGGCGGATGTGCGGCTGGAGGCTGCCGGCGGCGCACGGCCCCAGGATACGGCGCACACCCAGCTGCTCCATGGCCGCGATGTTGGCCCGGTAGTTGATGCGGTGCGGCGGGATCTCGTGCTGTCGCCCGTGCCGCGGCAGAAAGGCCACGCGCCGCCCGCCCACCTCCCCCAGGGCGATGGGGGCGCTGGGCGGTCCGTAGGGCGTCTCCAGCGTCACCTCCTCCGCTTCCGCCAGCAGCTCGTAGAACCCCGACCCGCCGAAGATGCCAATCTCGGCCTCAGGCATGCTCTCCTCCGCAGATCAGTTCCGGCGGTCGTCTTCTTCGGCGGCAGCGGCCGCACCGCCTGCCGCTTCCGCGGCGATGGCCGGCAGGATCGTCCCCGCCGCCGCCCGCAGCACCACCGCCGCTTCCGCGTCGAACGGGGTGGGCTCGCGGTTGACGATGATGAGCTGGCCGCCCTGCTCCAAGACGATCCGCGGCAGGAAGGCCGCCGGGGTCACCTGCAGCGAGGAGCCCACCACCAGCAGCACGTCGGCCTCCCGGCAGAGCTGCTCCGCCTGGGCGAAGACCTCCAACGGCAGCAGCTCCTCGAAGAGCACCACGTCGGGTTTCAGCGGTGAGGCGCACCTCTGGCAGCGGGGCAGGGTGCCGACGTCCAGCGCCTCCTCCAGGACGGCGATGTCGGTGCGCCAGCCGCACTGGGGGCAGGCGGCGTGGCGCAGGCTGCCGTGGATTTCCAGCACGCGCCGCGAGCCGGCAGCCTGGTGCAGGCCGTCCACGTTCTGCGTGATCACCGCCCGCAGCAGCCCCGCCTGCTCCAGATGGGCCAGGGCCTGGTGCGCCGGGTTGGGCCGTGCCTGCCGCAGCAGGAAGAGCCGCCTCCGGTAGAAGGCGTAGAACTCCTCCGGGTGGCGGCGGAACGCCGTCAGGCTGGCCACCCGCAGGGGATCCACATCCGCCCACAGCCCGCCGGGCGAGCGGAAGTCCGGCAGCCCGGACTCCGTGCTCACGCCCGCTCCGGTGAGGGCCACCGCCGTGCGCGCCCGGCGCAGCATGGCGGCGGCCCGGGCCACGCTCACGTCAGGTGCGCCAGGTCCCCGTCCGCGGTGAACCTCCAGGGGCGGGGAGGGCCGATCGTCACCCCAGGGCGGCCGGCCAGCGCGGGCGTCAGGCTCTCCGACACCCACAGCCGCTCCAGGTGCAGCGTGTTGGGGATGAGCACCAGGCGTGCCTCCTCGGGGCGCGGCAGGTCCAGGGAGCCCAGAGCCGCCTGGATGGCCGCCCTGTCGCTGGGGGCCACCAGCGGCAGGAAGACCCGTTCCAGGAAGGTGCTGGTGAGGGCGTTGAGGTAGGTGGCCGCAAAGTCGATGGCCTCCGCCAGCCGCGCGGTGACCACATCCGCCAGGCCCACCCCCTGGGCGTTCCCGGCGGAGGCGGGCGAGAGGCGCAGGGCGACGATGCGGTGGAAGCGCGGGGCCGGCGGGTCGGGGATGGTGGGGTGGCGCCACCGCCCGATGATGTTGGGATCCATCCCCGTGCCGCTGTAGTTCTTCCCCATCTCCTCGACGACCAGCACGTCCGCCTCCTCCACCGGCAGATGGGGCATCCACTCCTGCGCCTGCCGGTAGAGCAGCGGCTCGCGCCGCGCGATCTCCGCGGGCGGGAGCACCTCCACCGCGGCGGTCTCGTCGTACGCGTTCTCCAGGATGGCCACTCCGGCAACGACACGCCCCGACGCCAGCAGCGCCCCGGCCACCTCCTCGATGCAGCGGGCGATCTGCGCGGCGCCCTGGCGGTGCGCCTGGGCGGCCCCCGGAGCCTTGCCCAACCCGATGGCCAGCATCTTCAGCAGCCCGCTGCCGAAGCGGTCGATGAAGGCGGTGTGCGGCTTGATCCGGTTGAGGACGACGATCCCGTGGCAGTCCGCTGCCCGGCGGTCGAGGTAGACGGTATAGCCCCCGGGGGTCCGCCCCAGTTCCACCACCTCCATGGAGCTGACCACGGGAGCGCCCAGCGCCTGTGCCGTGATCCCCAGGTGGGTCAGCACCCGGAGCTGCCCTTCGGCCGTTCCCCCACCGTGGCTGCCCATCGCCGCCACGACCAGCGGCTCGGCCCCCACCGCCTGCAGCGCCTGCACGGCGCCCTGCATGGCCGGTACGATGTCCCGGATGCCCCGGCTGCCGGCGGTGACGGCGATGCGCCGGCCGCGCAGCCCGGCCACGAGTGGCTGAAGCCCCTGGCGCACCGCCGCGGCCACGTCGGCCAGGCGCGGCCGGGGGAAGGCCTGCACGATCTCCACCAGGGGAGGAAGGACGATGTCGGCTCCCGGGAGGGTCTGGGGCAGGCGGAGCTCAGAACGCACGCTCGAAGAGGTGGACGAGGTCCTCGGTCCGCGTCAGCCGCGGGTTCACCAGGACGTTGCCGCTCTTCATGGCGTCCCCGGCCAGGGCCGGGATGGCGTCACGAGTGACCCCCAGGTCGCGCAGCCGCTCCGGAATGCCCACGTCCGCGGCCAGGCGGCGCACGGCCTGCACCGCCACCTCCGCCGCGCGCCGCGGCGGCAGGCCGGCTGTCGGCTCGCCCAGCGCCTCAGCGATCCGCGGGTAGGTCTCGATGCCGGCGATGAGATTCCACTCCATGACGTAGGGCAACAGCACGGCGTTGGCCACGCCGTGCGGAACGTCGAACCGCGCCCCCAGGGGATGGGACATGGCGTGCACGTTCCCCAGCCGCGTGCGCGTGAACGCCAGCGCGGCCATGGTGCTGGCCAGGAGCATGTGGTAGCGGGCCTCCAGGTGCTGCCCGGTGGCGTAGGCGGTGCGCAGGTGGCGGCCGATCAGGCGGATCGCCTCCAGGGCCAGCGTCTTGGCCAGCGGGTTGGTCGCGGTGTTCACGTAGCACTCGATGCCGTGGGTCAGCGCGTCCATACCGGTGGCCGCGGTCAGCGCCTGAGGGAGCGAGAGGGTCAGGGCGGGGTCGCAGACCGCCGCCGCGGGCACCAGGTGGGGACTGCCCACGGTCAACTTAAACGGCCGCGCCCGGTCGGTGATCACGGCGAACTGCGTCACCTCGCTGCCGGTGCCGGCGGTGGTGGGGACGCAGACCACCGGGACGGTGGGCCCGGGGACCTTGCCCATCCCCTCGTAGTCCAGGACGCCGCCCCCATGGGTCGCCAGCACCGCCGCCATCTTTGCCACGTCCATGGCGCTGCCCCCGCCGCAGGCGACCAGGCAGTCGCACCCCCCGCGGCGGAAGGCGGCGACCGCCCGATCGACCGTCTCGATGCTGGGGTTTGGCTCCACCTGGGAAAAGGTCTCCACCGACGCCACCGCCGGGGCGAGGCCGTCCAGCACCTGCTGCAGGATGCCGGCGGCGGCGACCCCCGGGTCGCTGACGACCAGGGGACGTCTCCCTAGCGGGGCGACGGCCTGCCCCAGCCGGCTGACCGACCCGACGCCGAAGGTGATGCTGGTCGGGGCCTGGAACGTGAAGGTATCGGTCAAGGCGTGCATTCCGGCCTCCTCAGCCGCGACCTCTCAGGGTGACTTCGCCGGGGCGGGGGAAGGGCCTGCCGCCGACCGGACAGCCAGCCGCGCCTCAACCCCGGAGGAGGACAGATGGCGCTCGTCGCCTGCCTCTTCGACATCGATGGCACCCTCGCCGACACCGGGGCGGCCATCCGAGAGGCGGTCACCCAGGTCCTGCAGGAGGAGGGCATCACGCCCACGTGGGAGGAGATCAGGTCCGGGTGGACGCTGCCGGCGGCGGACCGGATGGCGCTGTGGGTGCGCGACCGCCGGCGCGCAGAGGCGCTGGCGGAGCGCTACGTGGCCCGCTACCTGGCCCTGCAGGAGAACCTGGTCCGTCCCTATGCCGGCATGGACAAGACGCTGGCCCGCCTGCAGGCGCGCGGCATCGCCCTGGGCGTGGTCACGTCGAAGCGGCGGATCGCGGCGCTACGGACCCTGCGCACGCTGGGGCTGGAGCAGCACTTCCCCGTGGTTGTCTGCGAGGAGGACGTGCCCGCGCCCAAGCCCGACCCCTCTCCCCTGCTGCTGGCCGCTGAGCGGCTGGGGGTGCCTCCGGCACTGAGTGTGATGGTCGGTGACGGGGAGGTGGACGTCGCTGCCGGCAAAGCCGCGGGGATGCACACGGCCGGGGCGCTGTGGGGGACGGTGGCGCGGGAAGCGCTGCGGGCGGCCGGGCCGGACTGGCTGCTGCAGACCCCGGACGAGCTGCTTTCGCTCTTCCCGGGATGAAGGTGGGGGAGACGGGATCACTCCCATCGGCCGACATGAATTCACCCAAGCGCCCGGCCCCCTCCTCCGGGGCGGGAACTCGGCCCGGGCCGAGCTGGCATCAGCTCCGCTCCCTGGGCCTGTCGGACTCCTGCAGTTGCCGCAGCCTGGCGATGTAGAGACGGGCCGCCTGCTCCATGTCCGCGCTGGCCTCCGGCTCGCCCCGCGCCGGACGCCACTGGTCGGCCGCCTCGTACTCGCGGTCCTCATCTCCCGGGGGCGGAGGCGCCTGCCGCAACCACGCCAGCACCGCGGCCACGGCCCGCCCTCCGATCTCGTGGATGACGGGGAGGCGGCGCAGCGCCACCTCGGCGATGAAGAGCCCCAGGGCGGCCCCCGTCAGCGGAGGCCAGGCCGGCACGCGCTGCTTCCCGCCGCCGGCCGGCGGCGTCAAGACCTCCCCCGGAGAAGCGATCACCCGCGCCCCCGCCACCTCCACCAGACGGGAGAGGACGCCGCCACCGGCTCCGGCAGCGGCAAGCTCGGGCGAGGAGGAGACGGCGATGGTGGTCCGCCCGACGCCCACCAGGCGTCCCCCCCGCCGCGCCTCCACCGTCACCAGGTAGCCCCCGGGCTCCTCCAGCGCCAGGCGGCCCTCGTATCGCCCCGGCGCGGTCTGCTCCAGTGCGGCGGGCGTCCCACGGCCGACCACCTGCGCCCGCGCCTCCAGGTCGGTGAGGAGGGTGCCGGCGCGGTCCCGGGCGTCCAGCACCACGTGTACCACGTCCCCCTCCACCTGCGCCTGCACCTCGAGCTCCCCGGAGGGCGCGGCGGCCGTCCACCGCACCAGGCGCGACCAGAAGAGGGCGGCGTCGCGCCAGGACAGCCAGCGGGCAGCCCAGCGCGGGCGTGCGTCCGAGGTGAAGGCCACGGCACGCCCCAGGCCGAACTGCCAGGAGGCCAGGAGGGGATCCTGCTGCGGGGTCAGGGCGTGCAGCGTCGCCGACGGCTTGGGCGCGGTAGCCACATAGCCTCCCAGCGGCGGCGGTGCCAGGCCACGCAGCAGGGGGGAAGCGGGCGAGACCAGCGGGAGGAACTGCTCCTCGATCAGGTAGGCGCGCGTCGCCAGCACCGCCTCAGCGGTGACGATCTGGGGGATCGTGTAGAGGTCACGAGTGAAGTAGTAGCGGCCCCGTCCCCACGCCGCTAGGTCCCTCATGAACTCCTGGTCAGCGTCGTTGCCGACGGCCACCGCGGAGAGGGTGATCTGCTCCCGCGCCATCCGCGTGACCAGCCGCTGGAAGTCGCCGGGGTCGGTCTGCCCGTCGGAGAGGACGATCACGTGCTTGACCTTGGCCTCGACCTGCCGCAGCGCCCGCTCCGCCTCCAGCAGCGCCGGGTAGAGGTTCGTCCCGCCGCCGGCGGCGATCCGCGAGACCTGCGTCAGGATCTGCTCCCGCTGCCGTGCCTCCGTCGGCCGGGCCAGCCAGTGCGGGGCCTGGTCGAAGGCGACCACGCCGATCAGGTCGCGCTCGCCCAGCAGGTCGATGACCGACTGGGCCGCCTCCTTCGCCAGCTCCACCTTGGCGATCTCAGGGCCGAAGCTGCCCATGCTCCCGGAGGCGTCGATGACCAGCACCACGGCCACGGAGGGGATGGCCACCCGGTGGCGCACGTCCATGGAGAGGGGAAGGGTCGCTTCCAGGTCGGTGCCGGCGTACCCGCCGGGGCCGAAGGCGTGCGGGCCGCCCACGACCACCAGCCCCCCGCCCATGGCGGACACGTACTCCCGCAGGGCACGCATCTGCGCCGGGGAGAGCACCGTCGCCGGGACGTCGTCCAGCACCACCGCGGGGATGCCGGCGTAGCCCGCCGCCTCCGCCGGCAGCGCCTCCGGTGCCGTCTCCTGGACCTCCACTCCCTGCGCACGCAGCCACCACGGCAGCGGCCCGCGCTCGCGCGCCGCGTAGAGGACGGCCGGCGCGCCGACCACCTGGACGACGGCGAAGCCCCGGTTGTTCTCCACCAGGTCGTCGGGTGCCGCCTCCAGCCGCGCCTCGTAGGTCAGCGCGCCCGGGCGCACCGCCTCCTGCGGCACGCGAATCAGGGTCCGGCCCGGCGGCAGGCGCACCGCCTCCTGCCACACCTCTCTCCCGGCGAGGAACAGGCGGAGGATGCCCGAGGCCGGCTCGGACGCCTCCGCCCAGACCCGGACCTCGAACCGCTCGCCCGGCCGGACCTCCGCCGGAGCCTGCAGCGTGTCGATGCGGGCGTCCGCCGCTGCGGCGGCCCCGAGGGGAACGACCGCCACCTCAACCTCCGCGGAAGCGGCCAGCGCAGCCGCCTCGAAGGCGCCGCCGGCGGTGTCCCGACCGTCGCTCATCAGCACGATGCGGCGCGCCCCGGAGGCAGGCAGCAGGCCCAGCGCGGTGCGGATGGCCGCCCCGATGTCGGTGCGGTGCCCGGGCGGCCTGGCTGCCGGCGCCAGCC
>JBBIIQ010000084.1:0-1658 GCA_037446405.1 Armatimonadota bacterium
ACCTCATTCACCGAGTCCGCCGACCAGGGCACCGGGTGGCCGCTGTCGGCGACGTAGAAGGACGGGAAGCGGGTGGTGCGGTAGCCGACCACCGTCACCCCACGGGTCTCCAGAGCCTCGAGGGTGGCGGCGATGTCGCAGATGGCCTTGGCACCCGAGCACACCAGCACCAGCGGCCGACGGCTGAGCTCGTCCAGGTCGGCGGAGACGTCCCAGGTGCGCGTCGCGCCCACGTGCACCCCGCCGATTCCCCCGGTGGCCTGCACGCGGAGGCCGAGGGCGTGGGCCACCGCCAGCGTGGCGGAGACCGTCGTCCCCCCGCTGGCCTGCCGGGCCATGGCCACGGCCAGGTCGCGCCGCCCCACCTTGACCACCCCGTGCACCGCCAGGTGAGCCAGGTCCTCCTGCGTCAACCCCACGCGCACGCGCCCGCCGATGAGCGCCACCGTTGCCGGAACCGCTCCGTGCTCGCGGACGGCGCGCTCCGCACGTACGGCCGCCTCCAGGTTGGCCGGGGCAGGGAGGCCGTGAGTGATCACCGCGGACTCCAGCGCCACCACCGCGGCCCCCAGGCCCAGCGCCACCTGGATCTCGTCGCTGACGTCAAACGGGCTGTGCACGGTCATGCCGGCCTCTCTCCAGAACATATACTCCCCACCCGGGGGTGTACATTCCCCCATACGCTAAGCGTCAGGGCCGCGGCCCGCGCCGCCAGCGGGAGGACGCGCTGCGGGGCCCAGCCGGCGAGGAGGCCGAAGAGGACGACTCCCGCCGCCGTGTCGCCGGCTCCCGTGGCGTTCACGGCCCGCCCGGGATGAGCGGGCGTGGCGATCCAGTCCTCCGTGAGCAGGCCCAGCCCCCTCCGCCCCAGGGTCAGGAGCACGGCCTGCGGTCCCGCTGCCTGCACGGCGCGGGCCAGCTCCACGTCATCCCGCAGGCGTCCCGCACCCGCCCCCAGGAGCGCGCGCGCCTCGGCCTCGGTGAGGCAGAGGAGCCAGGCGCGCGGCAGCAGCGATCTGAGGCGGACGATCTTTGCGGGGGACGTCCCCACCAGGACCAGGCGGGGCGCCCGCTGGCCCAGTTCCCGCAGCACCGCCGGAGCAGGGTTCGCGTCGAGCACGACCAGGTCGGCGTCTTCCAGGGGAACGCGGCGCCAGACCGGTGGCGGAGCGGTTTCCACGATGCCGGTATCGGCAACGCCGTGCCCGCCCACGGTCACGTAGAAGCCCGTCTTCCCCCGCCTGCGGAGGACCGTGGAGGTGTCCACGCCGGTGGCGGCCGTGCGGGCGATCAGCCACGCGCCCCAGGCGTCGTCGCCGACGACGGACGCCAGCCGCACCTGCGCCCCCAGGCGCGCCAGCACCTCCGCGAGGTTCCGCGCCACCCCGCCGGGGACTACATGCACCCGTCCCGGTGTGGAGATCCCCTCCCGGGTCGGCCCGCCGGCCCGCGCCTTCACGTCGACGTTGGCGCCCCCGGCCACCAGCACCCTTGGCGCGAAGCCGTCCATCCCGCGGAGATTCTTCACGCAAGACTGGGCAAATCCCCCCGCGCGCGGTAGACTCCATGGCAACAGCCCATGCCTGCGGACGTGCGCTCCTGCTGGCACTGCGGGGTCGCCAATCCGGCGGGCGCCAGGTTCTGTGTCAACTGCGGCA
>JBBIIQ010000084.1:1758-8346 GCA_037446405.1 Armatimonadota bacterium
TGGCACTGCGGGGTCGCCAATCCGGCGGGCGCCAGGTTCTGTGTCAACTGCGGCATCCCGCTGGGGGCGGCGCCCCCGGTACGCGATATCCCCGTCCTCACCGCCGAGACCCGTAAGGTGATCACCGTGCTCTTTGTGGACCTGGCTGACTCCACGCGCCTGACCGCGCGGCTGGATCCTGAAGAGGCCCGCGCCGTCGTGGGGAAGTTCTATAAAGTAGTCGAGCATGCCGTCTCCCGGTTCGAGGGCACGGTAGCCAACTACCTGGGGGACGGCGTGCTGGCCGTCTTCGGGCTGCCCGTCACCCATGAAGACGATCCGGAGCGCGCCGTGCGCGCCGGGCTGGCCATCCGCGATGCCGTCCCCATCCTCAACGAGGACCTGGCCGAGGCCCACGGCATCCGGCTGGGCGTGCGGATCGGCATCAACACCGGGGAAGTGGTGGCGGCCACCGGGTCGACCTTCGACCGCGACTTCCTGGTCTCCGACGCGGTGACCACCGCCGCCCGCCTGCAGCAGGCGGGCGGGGCGGGAGCCGTGGTCGTGGGCGAGCGCACCTACCGGTTGACGCGAGAGGTGATCAGCTACCAGACGCTGCCGCCGCTGGCGGTCAAGGGCAAGGAGGCGCCGCTGGCGGTGTGGCAGGCGGAGGCGCCTCTGCCAGAACGGCCGGAGGTGCGGCGCGTGGCCGCGCCCCTGGTTGGCCGCCACGGCGAGCTGGGACTCCTGCGGCACCTCTACGAGCGCTGCCGCGACGGACGGCTGGTCCACCTGGCCACGGTGCTGGGCCAGCCGGGCGTGGGCAAGAGCCGGCTGCTGCGGGAGTTCCTGGCCGAGGTGCGCGACGACGATCCGCCGCCGCTGATCCTGCGGGGACGGGGGAGCGCGTTCGGCGGGCAGATCGGCTACCACGTCCTGATCGACGTGCTGCGCGGGCAGGCGGACATCATGGACACGGACGCCGCCGAGACCGTCCGGGCGAAGCTGGCACGCTGGCTGGCTGGCGTCCTTCCTGATGGAGCGGAGCTGCTTGACGGGCTGCTGCTGACCTTCGGCGCCGAGGGGGTCCAGACCGCTCCCGAGGCGACGCGGCGCCGTCTCTTCGACGCCTGACGGAACCTGCTGGTGCGGCTGGCGGAGCCGCAGCCGCTGATCCTGGCCGTGGAAGACCTGCACTGGGGCGACGACGGCGTCCTGGACCTGATCGAAGACGGCAGCGCCGTCGAGGGGGTTCCGCTCTTCATCGTCTGCCTGGCCCGCCCCGAGCTGCTGGAGCGGAGGCCGCGCTGGGGCGGCGGCGGCCGCAACACCACCACCCTGGACCTCAAGCCGCTGCGGCCGCAGGAGGCGGAGCAGCTCGTCGCCGTCCTCAGCAGCCAGAGCATCTCTGGTGAGATGCGGCAGACCATCGCCCCGCTGGCCGGCCTTTCTGCGGAGGAGACGGAGAGGGCGCTGCAGGCGCTGGTCGCCAAGGAGCTGGCCGTCGCCCGGCCCCGCTCCACCATCGCCGGCGAGCGGGAGTTCGCCTTCCGCCAGACCCTCACCCGCGACGTGGCCTACGGGCTCCTGCCGCGGATGCAGCGGGCCCGCGCTCACGCCCAGGCGGCGCGCTGGCTGGAAGCGCGTGTGGGCGAGCGCGCGGAGGAGGTCATCGAGGTCCTCGCCGAGCACCTCCGCCTGGCTGGCGACGATGCCCGGGCGGCAGGGTACCTGCGCCGCGCGGCGCAGAAGGCCTACCGGCTCTACGCTCACGCGGACGCCGTCCGCCTCTTCGATCAGGCCCTTGAGTCCGCCCGGCGCGCCTCCCTCCCCCCGGGAGAACAGGCACTGAGCTTCCGTGGTCGCGGGGAGGTGCACCAGCTCCAGGGTCGGTACGCGACGCCCTGGCGGACTTCGAGCAGGGGCTGGCCGCAGCCCGGCAGGGCGGCCATGCCGCCCTGGAGGCGCTGCTGGAGAACCGGGTCGGGTTCGTCCACCACCGCGAGCTGCGGCTGGACGAGGCGGAGGCCCACTTCCGCCGCGGCGCGGACCTGGCCCGGCAGGCGGGGGAAGGGCTGGTGCTGGGCCTGTCCCTGGTGGACCTGGCCAACGTGGGCTGGGACCGCGGCGTGATCGGTGCGGACGATTCCACGTTGCAGGAGAGGATCGTCCTGCTGCGCCAGGCCGGCGACCTCTCCGGCGTTGCCCGGGGGCTGAACATGCTCTGCTCTACAGCAGCCGCTACCGGGAGGCCTTGCGCTACGGCAGGGAGGCGCTCGCCCTCGCCCAGGCTATCGGGGATCGTCGCCGCCAGGTCTTCGCCACGAGCTTCATCGTCCCCGCCCTGATCGCCCTGGGGGAATGGGGCGAGGGGCTGCGCATGCTGGAGGAGGTGCTGCCCCTCCTGCACGAGTACGCCAGGGTCCACCTCCCCTTCGTCCTGATGTACCTGGGGACGGTGGCCTTCGAGATCGGCGACCTGGACCGGGCCCGCAGCCTCCTGGGGGAGGCCGCCGCCGTGCAGACCATCCCCAACCCCGGCTGGCGGCAGGCCTCGCTGGTCGCGCAGGTTTATCTGGCCCGCCTGAGTGGGGACGGCGCGGCGCTGAACCGGGCGCTGGACGACCTGCTGCGGCTCCCCTGGGGGAAGTTCATCCCGGATGACGGGGAGGTGCTCCTGCCCGTGGGAGAGGGGCTGCTGGCGGCGGGACGGGCGGAGGAGGCGCGCCAGCTGGCGGCGGCCCGGCGTCCCGACGTGGAGCGGTGGAGCGCGCCGGCGCAGTTGGGCATGCTGGAGATCCTGGAGGCCCGTCTCGCCGCGCACGACGGCAACCTGCCTCAGGCGGCACGTCGGCTGGAGCAGGCGATCCAGCGGGGGATGGCATGCGAGAACGTCCTCGTGGAGATTCGGGCGCGAGAACTCCAGGTACAGCTCTTCGCTGAGCCGCCGGCGCAGGAGGCGCTGCGCGCGCTGCTCGGCCGGGTGATCGCCACCCTCCCCGAGGATCGTCGCGCCGCCTTCCCAAGCAGCCCGCGGGCTGCGGCGCTGCGCGCAGCACCGTAGGCTCAGGAGTCCCCTATCCACTCCTCCGCGCGGGGAAGGATCGTGCGTCGCGGCCCGCCACGCGCCGGCCGCAGCCGCAGGAGCGACTCCACCTCCCGCAGCTGGTACAGGCGCTGCCGCCGTCTCCCCCGGCGGTAGCTGTGCAGGATGCCGCGGCTGACGTAGGCGTAGAGCGTCTGCGGCTTGACCCCGAGGAGGGCGCAGACCTCCTCCGCGGTGAGATAGGCTTCCTCCTCAATCCACACGACCATGGGGCGCCCTCACTCTGCCCGGCCGCCCGTCACCTCTGCCAGCCCTCTGCACCGGCAGGTCGGTCTCCGCCTTCATCACCCGGTGGACCGCCTCCGCGGTCTCGAACAGGCGCGCCACCCCGGCCCTCCGGGCGAGCTGCTGGCCGATGGCCCGCAGCCGGGCCGCCCGCGGGTCGTCCACCTTCTTATAGACCCGGTGTCCCCACCCGGGGATGCGGTTGCGGTGATCGGCGCGCTCCGCAGGCGTCATCCGCTCCCGCGCCTTCAGGCGGGCCCCGATGTACGCCTCGGCCCGCTCGGGTCCGCCGATCTCCTCCAGCATCGCCACCACGTCCTCGTTGGCCCCACCGTGGCGCGGGCCCTTCAGGGCGCCCAGGGCGGCCACCACCGCCGAGTGCAGGTCGGCGACGGTGGCCACGGCCACACGGGCGACAAAGGTGGAGGCGTTGAGCTCTTGCGCAGGGTGGCCTCCCGGCCGATGTCGTGGGCGTCGGGGTCGAGCATGGCGTGCAGCGAGACCGCCGAGCGCAGCGCCTCCAGCGGGTGAGCCGCCCGGGGAAACCGCTGCATGGCATCCAGTGACGCTGTTCGCGGCGACGACATCCTCCAGCCCTGCTTTGAACCCCCCGGGCATGGCTCCGTCCCGCCCCGTTCCCATCTATTGACACATGTTGATTCGCATTGATTCCCTAAAATCCTCCCGCGTCGCACGCCAATCGAGTCTCCCCTGAGTCGGGGCGACCGCATCCTCGTGCTCATCGCGCCCGCCGGAACACGCGCAGGGCAGGAGCCTTGTGCGGCCGCAGGGAATGCTACGTGTGGATCTCCAGCGTACGCGGTCGCAGTGAGTCTGGATGGCCACATCGAGGAGGGCGAGGTCTATGCGTACTCGGCAGTGGGTTCTGGTCCTCGTCACGGTTGTCGCGGCCCTGTTGCTTCAGCCCTTCGCGCAAGCCCCCGCACCCGCCGCCCCCAGACCCTTCAAGATCGCCGTAGTCTCCGACGTCGGAGGGCGCGGCGACCTCAGCTTCAACGACATGGCCTTCAAGGGCGGTGAGGACGCCGAGCGGGACTTCGGCGTGCGGATGGTGGAGGTCGTGAGCAAGGTTGAGGCGGACTACGTGCCCAACCTGACCACGGCGGCCCGGGACCCTGAGGTGCAGCTGGTGGTCGGGGTGGGCTTTCTGCTTAGTGACGCCCTGGCGGAGGTGGCGCGCAAGTTCCCCGACAAGAACTTCGTCGGCATCGACACCTTCGCCCAGTCCATCGTCAAGAGCAAGTACGCCGCGCAGTATCCCCTCCCCAACCTGATGGACGTGGTCTATGAGGAGCACAAGGGCAGCGCGCTGGTGGGGGCGCTGGGAGCCCTGCTGGCGGCGCAGTACAACAAGCCCTACATCGGAGGCGTCTTCGGCATCGAGATCCCCGTCCTCTGGAAGTTCGAGATCGGCTACAAGTGGGGGGCCCGCTGGGGGACTGAGTGGCTGGCCAAGAACCAGCCCGGAAAGGCCTTCAAGTACAACACCGGATTCGTCCTGTGGACCTACACCGGGACCTTCAGCGACATCCCCAAGGGCTACGCGGCCGCCAAAGCCATGTACGCCAAGGATGCGGTGGCCGTCTACAACATCGCTGGCCCCCTGGGACTGGGGATCAACCAGGCCGTGCAGGAGGTGGCTAAGGCCCGTGGCCTGAAGATGGGGCCGCCCTTCTGGATCGGCGTGGACGCCAACCAGGACTGGATCAACCCCGGCTTCGTCATCGCCAGCATGATGAAGCGGGTGGACAAGGGCGTGTACTTCACCACCAAATGGGTGCGGGACGGGAGATTCCGTGACCTGGTGAAGCAGAACAACGGCGTCCTGGTCCTGGGCATCGGCACGCGGGTGGCCGGAGCTCTGGCGGAGGGGATCTCCGTGAGCACGCTGGCGGACCTGGACGAGTTCGTCAGGATGGGGGAGAATGCCCAGAAGCTGACGGGGAAGAAGGTCCTCCCCGCCTCCCCGGCAGAGATCCGCGCTCGGGTCAAGGCCATGCGGGATGCGCAGCCGTCGTGGGTCTGGAGCGCAGTGGCCGAGCTGGAGCGGGCGATCCGGGAGGGCAGGGTGGTCGTCCCCCTGGTCATCACCAAGCCGGACATCGAGAAGTGGCGTAAGGAGCTGGGGTAGAACCGTCACAGCGTGACCGCCTGGGGCAGGTCGGTGGATCGGGCCACGGGCCGGAGAGGCCGGCCTGCCCGTTGCCTTCCCCTCCCGGCGCCCCGCCGCGCGGCACCCGGGGCGCCGTCCCCGGCGGGGGAGGCGCTCCCTCGCCCGGCCCGGCGGTGATCGGGGATGCACGCGCAGCCGCACATCGAGATGCGCGGCATCCACAAGGTGTACGCCGACGGGACGGTGGCGCTGCGCGGCGTGGACTTCCGCCTGCACCGGGGGGAGATCGTCGGCCTGCTGGGTGAGAACGGGGCGGGCAAGACCACCCTGATGAAGATCCTCTCAGGGCTGCTGCGGCCCACGCGGGGCGAGCTGGTGGTGGATGGCCGCCCGCTGCAGTTCCGCAACCCCGACGACGCGCTGCGGGCCGGCATCGGCATGGTGCACCAGACCTTCACCCTGGTCCCGCCGTATACGGCCCTGCAGAACATCGTCCTCGGGCAGGAGGGGGCCGCGCCACTGGCCCCACTGCAGGTACAGGCGGCCCGGCAGCGGGTCTCGCAGCTGCTGTCCCAGACCGGCCTCTCCGTCCCCCTGGACGTCCCCGTGGAGTCGCTGCCCGTCGGTGTGCAACAACGCGTGGAGATCCTCAAGGTCCTCTACCGCGGCACCTCGGTGCTGATTCTCGATGAGCCCACCTCCGCCCTGACGCCCGCCGAGGTCGGCGACCTCTTCGACTTTCTCGCCCGGCTGAAGGCGAATAGCACCACCATCGTCTTCATCACGCACAAGCTGCGGGAGGTGCTGCAGATCTCCAACCGCATCGTCGTCCTGCGCGCCGGGCAGGTGGCGGGGGAAGTCCCCGCGGAGGCGGCCTCCGCGGAAGACCTGGCCGAGATGATGGTGGGCCGGAAGATCGTCCCCCGGGTCAGCCGCGCCACCCGGAACGCGGGAGCGCCGGTGCTCACCGTGCGGAACCTGCAGGTGCTCAACGACCAGGGGGGGCCGGCGGTGCGCGGGCTCAGTTTCGAGGTGCGGGGGGGAGAGGTCTTCGGTATCGCCGGCGTGGAAGGCAACGGGCAGAGCGAACTGGTGCAGGCCCTCACCGGTCTGCGGCCGCCGGCTGGTGGCGAGATGGTGCTAA
>JBBIIQ010000085.1:0-8278 GCA_037446405.1 Armatimonadota bacterium
GCCTCGATGAGGTGCCAGTGCCCCTCCCGCCTCAGGTGGGTGATGGGGTAGCCGAGGTAGATGCGGGGCCTTTTAAAGCAGATGAGGTCGAACAGCGTCCTGGTGGGCTCGTCGTGCGCCACCACGTAGTGCGGCACGCGCTCGTAGTCGGCCAGCGTCCGCGTGAGGAAGACCTCCTGCTCCTGCCAGAGGATCAGTTCGCTGGCCGGCACCTGGCCGCGCCACTGTTCGGTCTCGTTCAGGCGGCGGTGGATCTGGTAGATGCTGTCCACCACGGTGACGTAGAAGATCCCCTCCGGCCGCACCGGAGGCGACAGCCGGAGCTCGGGGAGCATCTCCTGGACGGCGGATGCGGCCGGCTGCGCCGTCCGCCGACGGGTCTCGTCGAAGATCAGCTTCAGGTAGTGCGTGTCCAGGCCGGGGATGAGGTGCCCCTTCCACCAGAAGCAGGCGTGGGTCACCAGGATGGTGGCGCAGTCCTCCTCCCACAGGTCGGGGTCGTTGACCACCTCGGTCAGGGCCACCGCCCGCAGCTGCTGCAGCGCCTCCGGAGCCATGTCCAGGATGGTCTCCGTGCTCACGTCCAGTCCCAGGTCGCGGGCGCGCTCCAGCATCAGCCGCCCCACGTCCACGAGGCGCAGGCGCTTGATGGGCGAGGTCCAGCGTCCTGCTCGCTGGGCCTCGGTGATCCAGCGCGCCGCGTCATCCACCAGGCGCACCAGGTAGCCGGGCCCGCCGCCCAGCTCCCGCACCTTGCCGCAGCCGGAGATCCCGGTGGCGATGACGATCATGCCCCTCCCCCTTCCTCCCGCGGCCTCCTCCCCGTCGCGGTCACGGCAGGGCGAAGCGGCGCACGCGCTCCCAGTCCACCTGCAGGCCGAGGCCGGGTGTGGAAGGGAGATCCAGCATCCCCAGCCGGGGCACAGGAAACGGCGTGGTGAAGATCTCGCGCAGGGGGTTCTGCACGGTCCCCCCGCCGGCGGCCAGCAGGTCGGGCAGCATGTACTCGTAGAGCAGCAGGTTGGGCGTGGCCGCGGCCAGGTGGAGCGCGGCCAGGTGGGCCACCCCTGCGGAGTACCCGGTGTGGGGGGCCACCCTCAGGTTGTAGGCGTAGGCCAGAGCGCCGAGCATCAGGGCGGCGGTGAAGCCGCCGATGCGGGCCACGTCCGGCTGCAGGATGTCGATGGCCCGTTGGGCGATCAGGTCGCGGAAGCCGAAGACCCCGGACTCCGCCTCCCCGCCGGCGACGGGGATCGTGGTGCTGCGGCGCAGCAGCGCGTAGCCCGAGATGTCGTCCGGGGGGACCGGCTCCTCCAGCCAGGCGATGTCCAGCTCCTCCAGGTGGCGGCAGAAGCGGATGGCCGTGGCGGCGTCGAACGCTCCGTTGGCGTCCAGCAGGAGCAGCACCTGTGGCCCCACAGCCTGGCGGATGGCCCGCACCGCCGCCAGGTCGCCGTGGAACCCCCCCTCCGCCTCTCCCCGCCCCACCTGCACCTTCACCGCCGCATAGCCGGCGGCCACCTGCTGCCGGGCCTGCGCCACCATCTCCTCCGTGGGCGCCAGGTAGACCTTGGAGGCATAGCAGGGGACGCGGTCGCGGCCGGCGCCGCGCAGCGCGCGGTAGAGCGGCTCCCCGTGCACCTGGGCCACCAGGTCCCACAGGGCGATGTCCACGCCGCTCATGGCCTCCAGGACAAAACCGCGGGAATGCCCCCAGCGGCGCAGCCGGGCGAACATCTCCTCCCACAGGCGCCCCACGTCCCGCGGGTCCTGGCCGAGCAGCGCGGGGGCCAGCAGGTCCTGCACGATGGTCGCCGTGACCCGCGGCGCCCGGCGGACGATGCACTCTCCCACGCCGACGCGCCCGTCGTCCGTGCGCACCTCCACCAGCGTCGCTGTGAATGTCTGGTAGGGGCCGATGGCGAAGAGCACCGGCCGCTCGGCCGGCGCCGCCAGGGGGTGGACGGCGATGTGCTCAATCCTCACCGGTAGAGGTCCTCCTGGGGGGCCCGCAGCAGCTCCCCCGCCCGCCCCTCCGCCGCCTGCACGGGCGCCCCCCGGATGAGCACCACCGGCGTCCCCTCGTCAGCCTGCCCCTGGAGCAGCCCGGCGGCGGCGGCGAGCTCGTCGGCCACGGCCTCCACGGTGCGCCGCAGCACGTACCCGTAGCGGTCCGTCTGACCCACATAGCTGCGCGCCGGGGCCAGGCCGGCGACCCCGATGGCCACCCCCACCGCACCCTCACGGTGCGGACGGCCGTGACTGTCGCTGACGATGACGGCGACGCGGACGCCGAAGGCCTGCTGCACCGCCGCGGCCACCTCCCGCGCCGAGCGGTCCGGGTCCAGGGGCAGGACGCTGATCACCTCATCGCTGCCCGCGACGTTGGAGTGGTCCACGCCGGCGTTGGCGCAGATGAACCCCAGCCGGTGCTCGGCGATGATCAGCCCCGGGCGGCGGCGGTTGATCGCCCGCGCCTCCTGCAGCACCACCTGGACGAACCGGGGGTCCTTTCCCGTCTCTGCCGCCAGGCGCCGGGCGGCGGCGTCCGGCTGCACCGTGCGCAGGTCCACCACCCGCCCCTCCGCTTTGGAGACCACCTTCTGGGCGACCACCAGCACATCCCCGTCGGCGGGGACCAGCCCGTTGTCCCGCAGGCACTGCACGATGGCCTGCGGCAGGTCCGTCCCCGGGCGGACCTCGGGAAAGTGCTCCAGCGCCCAGAGCTGCATCTGCCGCACGCCTCACCCCGTCCCGCGGGTGACCGCCTCCCGGTCCACCGCGGGGCCGGCGACGGCCAGGATGTACCGCTCCGTGGGAAAGCGCTGCGCCGCCTGCTGGATCTCTGCGGCGCTCACGGCGCGGATGGTCTGTGGGTAGCGCAGCAGGTAGTCCAGGCCCAGGTCGTACAGCTCCATCTCGGCCAGCGCGGCGGCCAGGCCGCCGTGCGTCTCCAGGCGCACCGCCAGGGAGCCGATGAAGTAGTCCCGCGCGTCGGAGACCTCCGCCGGCGTCGGCCCTTCCCGCTGGAACCGGCTCACCTCCTCGAGGATGGCGTCCACCGCCCGGGAGACGTGGTCGGGGTGGACGCCGGCGCGGGCCCACCAGGGCCCGGCCATCAGCCCGGCGCGCGCCTCGACGAAGGCGTAGTAGGCCAGGCCCATGGCCTCGCGTACGCGCTCCCCGACCCGCCCCATCATCCCCTGCCCGCCGAGGATGTGGGTGGCCAGGGCCAGGGCATAGTACGCAGGGTCTCGGCGCTCCACGGCGATGCCTCCCAGGACGACATCCGCCTGGCTCTTCCCCGGCAGGACGGCCGTCTCCCGCCGGAGCGCCGGCGGAGCGGGCGGCGGGACGGCGGGGTCGGCGACGGTGGTGCCGCGGGGCCAGGCGCCCAGGGCCTGCTCGACCTCCGCCACCGCCCGGTCCGGCCGCACGTCCCCCACCAGGACCAGGATCGTGCGCTGGGGCTGGAAGAAGCGGGCGTGGAACGCGGCGAGGGTGGCAGCGTCCACGCTCTGCAGCACCTCCGCCTCGCCAGCCGGGGCCTGCGCGTGCGGGTGGCCCGGGGGAAAGGCCAGGCGGCGGAAGAGCTGCTCGGCCACGTAGCGGGTATCGGTGGCGCTGACGCGCAGGGCCGTGAGCAGCTCGCCGCGGACCTTCTCCACCTCCTCGCCGGGGAAGGTGGGTGCGGCGAGCACCTCCGCCACCAGGCGCAGGTAGGTCGGGAGGTCTTCGCTGAGCAGGCGCCCGGCCAGGCCGGCCACCTCGGCGCCGGGGAGGACGGCCAGCGTCGCCCCCAGCCCGTCCAGCGTCTCCGCCAGCTCTCGCCCGCTGTGCCCCCGGCTGCCGCGCTGCAGCGCGGCAGCGACGAACCGGGCCAGCCCGGGGCGGTCGCCGTCACACCGGGAGCCCGCGCCCACCAGGGCGTGCAGGGCGACCATGCCGCTCCCGGGGCGGTCCACGGCCAGCAGGCGCAGGCCGTTGGTCAGAACCGTGCGGGTGATCTGCTCGGGGCCGACCACGGGGGATTCCACCGCCGCCCCCTGTGCTGCAGGCCGGTAGTGTGCCAGCGGCGGGACGACGGCCGCAGCAGCAGCAGCGCCCTGCGCCCCCGCCTCCGGCAGGTACCAGCCCACCGTCCGCTGCCGCGGGGAGAAGGTGGCCGCAGCGACCCGCTGCACGTCCGCCGCCGTCACCCGTTCCAAGCGGTCCTGCAATGTGAAGAAGGCGTCCGGGCGGTCCACCATGGCGTAGAAGCCGATGAGGTAACCCAGCCCGTGCACCCCGTCGCGGGCATAGACGAACTGCGCCCTGGCCTGCCGCTTCACCCGGGCCAGCTCCTCTGGCGGTACCTCCTCCCGCGCTAGGAGGTCCAGCTGCTCCAGCACCGCCTCCTCGACGGCGGCGGGGAGCACACCCGTACGCACCGTGGCGCCGATGCGCAGAAGGCCGGGGTCCCGCGTGGGGTAGAGCGAGGAGGTCACCTCCGCAGCCAACCCGCGGTCGACCAGCGCCCGGTAGAGGCGGGATGAGCGGGCCGCCCCGCCGCCGTTGGTCTGGCGGGCTCCCCCTAGCCCGCTGAGCACGCCGTCGAGGACCAGCAGCGTCGGGAAGTCCGGGTGCGCGGCCGGCGGCACGCGGAAGGCCATCTGCAGGTAGGCCGTGGCTCCACCGGGACGCTGCACCACCGTGCGCCGCTCTCCCTCCTGCGGCGGCTCCTCCAGCAACACCGGCGGGATCTCCGGCCCGGGATCCACCGCGCCGAAGGCCCGCTCCATCTGCCCCAGCACCGCGGAGGAGTCGAACGCCCCCACCACCACCGCCAGGGCGTTGCGCGGGTGGTAGTAGATCTGGTAGTGCCGCTGCAGGTCGTCACGGGTGATCCGCCGCAGGTCGCTCTTCCAGCCGATGACGGGGTAGCGGTAGGGGTGCACCTTGAAGGCCAGGGCGTTGACCTCCTCGCTGAGGTGGGAGGTGGGGAAGTTCTCCGCGCCCTCCCGCTCGGCGATGATCACGGTGCGCTCGTGCTCCACCTCCTCCGGCTCGAAGAGGGCGTTGCGCATCCGGTCCGCCTCCAGGGCGATGACGACGGGGAGGTGCTCCGCCGGCAGGACCTCGTGGTAGGCGGTGAAGTCCCAGCTGGTGAAGGCGTTCCACCGTCCGCCCAGGCGCTCGACGGCCCGGGTGAGGACGCCCTTGGGGTGAGCGGGCGTCCCCTTGAAGAGCATGTGCTCCACCCAGTGGGAGATCCCCGTCCGGCCTGGCGCTTCATTGCGGCTGCCCACGCCGTACCACAGCCAGAAGGTCACCACGGGGGCGCTGCGGCTCTCCAGCAGCAGCACGCGCAGCCCGTTGCTCAGTTCCGTGACCAGCGGGGTCATGGCGCCTCCCACGCGCGCAGCCCGCCCGCGTCCGCCGCGGGGGGATAGAATGAGGCGAGAGTTCGCTACGCGCATTGTACCAGGGAGATGGCCGCCGCACGCCACGTTTCGCTTCCCGCCGCCCGCGGCGCCGCCCGGCGCCCTGCGGAGGTGCAGCGCTACCGCCGCCGCCTGCTGCGCCGCTTCCGCGTGCGCACGGCGGCCGCGTGCCGGCGCTTCGTGGAGCACCTGGGGTTCTGCTACGCCTTCACTCCCGGCCCGGGCGGGATCCCCGGGCTCTTCGACGTCGTCGGCACGCGCAGTACCGACCGCATGTGGTCCTGGGTCTGGACGTGGAAGGACTCGCTGGTGACCAGGCGGCAGGTCTACTACGGCCGCGTGCTGCGGCGCAAGCCCACGTTCATCGCCCTGGCCTACCTGCCGGCCTTCTACGCGCTTTCCGGCAACGTGGGCGAACCTGACGACTACCTGCTGGCCTACCGGACCGGCCATCTCAGCCTCCTGGCCCGCGAAGTCTACGAGCAGATCGAGCGGCAGGGTCCCCTGGACACCTGGCAGCTGCGCCGCCGCTTCGTCGCCGCCGGCGATTCCGGCAGCCGGCTGCACCGCGCGCTGGAGGAGCTGCAGGAGCGGTTCCTCATCGCCAAGGTGGCGGAGGTGGAGGGCCGCGGCAGCTACGCCTACATCTGGGACACCTTCGCCCGCTGGATGCCGGAGGTGATCGCCCAGGCGGCGCGGATCACGGGCGAGGAGGCCGCGGGCCTGGTCCTGCGCGGGTACCTGCGGATCGTCGGCGCGGCCACCCCCCAGCAGGTGGCCGACCTCTTCCGCTGGCCGCCCTCCCTCCTGCAGCCCGCCGCCGCCCGCGGGGGTGCCGTGGAGGCCGAGCTGGCGGGGGAGCGTGCCTGGACCTTCCCCGGCCTGCTGCGCCGCCTGGTCTGACCGGCGGCCGGAATGGGGAGCGGGGGAGCAGGACCTCAGCGGGCGGTGAGGCCGCCGTCGACCATCAGGCTGACGCCCGTGATCCACCCCGCCTCCCGGGAGGCGAGGAAGAGCACGGCGGAGGCCACGTCCTCCGGGGTGCCGACGCGCCGCAGCGGGTAGCTGCGGGCGGCCTGCTGCCACTGCTCGGCGGTGTACCCTTCCCAGAGAGCGCGGTTCAGCTCCGTGGGGACAAACCCGGGGCAGACGGCGTTCACGCGCACCCCGTCGGGGCCGTAGGCCACGGCCATGGTCCGGGTCAGGGCCACCACCCCGGCCTTCGCCGCGTTGTACGCGGGGGTGAGGGCCGTGCCGGCGTGGAACGCCAGGTAGGAGGCGACGTTGACGATGGCCCCGCCGCTCGCCCGCAGGTGCGGCAGGGCCTCCCGGGAGCAGAGGAAGACGCTGGTCAGGTCCGCCTCCAGAATTCCTCTCCACTCCTCTGTGGCCAGCTCGTGCAGGGGCACGCGGCTGATGATCCCCGCGTTGTTCACCAGGACGTCGAGGCCGCCCAGGATCTCCACGGTCTGCGTCACCAGGCGGCGCACCGCCTCCTCTACACGCACGTCCGCGGGCAGGAAGTGCACCTCGCCGTAGGCGCCCAGGCGCTGCGCCACCTCCGCCCCCCGCTGCGCCCCCCGGGCGGTGATGACGACGCGCGCCCCGGCCTGCAGCATGATCCGCGCCGTGGCCTCGCCGATCCCCGACGTCCCTCCCGTCACCAGCACGCGCCCGCCGTCGAGCCGGAACATGGCTGCCTCCCGTCGAACTCACCTGGCGTGGGCCGGGTCATCCTGCACGTGGACATGGACGCCTTCTTCGCTGCCGTGGAGCAGCTGCGCCGCCCGGAGCTGCGGGGGAAGCCCGTGGTGGTGGGCGGCGACGGCAACCCGCACCGTCGCGGGGTGGTCTCCACCGCCTCCTACGAGGCCCGCGCGTACGGCATCCATTCGGCCATGCCCCTGCGCACCGCCTACAAGCGCTGCCCGCACGCCGTCTTCCTCCCCGTGGACTTCGCGGCCTACGAGGAGTTCTCCGGCCGGTTGAGGAGCATCCTGCGGGAGTACTCGCCGCTGGTGGAGCCGCTGAGCCTGGACGAGGCCTACGTCGACATCTCCCACCGCGACGAGGACCCGGTGGAGCTGGCCCGCACCATCAAGCAGCGCATCGCCGCCGAGCTGGGCCTGACCGCGTCGGTGGGCATCGGGCCCAACAAGCTGCTGGCGAAGATCGCGGCCAACATGCACAAGCCCGATGGCCTGACCGCCATCTGGGAGGAGGACGTCGAGGAGAAGCTGCGCGGCCTCCCGGCCACCGTCCTCTGGGGTGTCGGCCCCAAGACCGCGGCGCGCCTGCGGGAGGCCCTGAACGTGCAGACGGTGGGCGAGCTGCGCCAGGTGCCTCTGGAGCAGCTGCAGGCAATCCTCGGCCCGCATCACGGGGAGTGGCTCCACCGCCTCAGCCGCGGGGAGGACGACAGCCCCGTGGTCACCGAGTGGGAGCCGAAGTCGATGAGCCGTGAGGTGACCTTCCAGGTGGACGTGCGCCGCCGGGAGACGCTGCTGCGGGTCATCCGCCGCCTGGGGGAGGAGGTCTGCGCGGACATCGTCGAGGAGGGCTACCTGGCCCGCACGGTCACCCTGAAGATCCGCTACCACAACTTCCGCACGCACACCCGGGCGCAGACGCTGCCTCAGCCCACGGCCGACCGCGAGCTGCTGCTGCGCACCGCGGCGGGCCTGCTGGACCGCTTCACCCTGGACCGTCCCGTCCGCCTGGTGGGGGTTCGCCTCTCCAACCTGGTGCAGAGGGAGCGGGAGGTGGCGGTCTAGCGCAGGCTGAACGGCGGATACTCGCGCTAGCCCATGTTTGCGCGGAACAAGGCTAAACCCCTTGATGAATCTGGAGTGCAG
>JBBIIQ010000086.1:0-8243 GCA_037446405.1 Armatimonadota bacterium
GCCGCGTGCTGGCCGGGGCCGTCGACGTCTACCCGCACCCCGCCCCGCCCACCACCATCACCCTGCGCCTGCCGCGAATCGCCCGGGTGCTGGGGGTGGAGGTCCCGCCGGTGGCGGTGCTGGCCATCCTCCGCCGCCTGGGCTGCCGGGTGGTGCGGCGGGAGCAGCACCTGGTGGTGACGGTCCCCGTCGGGCGCGTGGACCTGGAGCGGGAGGAGGACCTGATCGAGGAGGTGGCGCGGCACTACGGCTACGACCGCATTCCCGAGGCGATGCCGCTGGAGGTGGTGCAGGCGGGCAGTGTGGCGCCGCCGCTGCAGGCCGAAGCCCGCGTCCGGGACCTGCTGGTCCGCGCCGGTCTTGTCGAAGCCGTGACGCTCTCCCTGGTCAGCCCGGCGGTCTACGAGCACCTGGGGGTCACCGCCGACGATCCCCGGGGGCGCCTGGTACCGCTGCACAACCCCCTGCTGGCGGACCACACCCACCTGCGGGCGATGCTCCTCCCCGGCCTGCTGGAGGCGCTGCGGGTGAACCTCAGCCGCCGCGTGGAGGACGTCCACCTCTTTGAGATCGGCCGCATCTTCCGTCCGGGAAGCGGGGCGGCGCCCGGCGGCGTGGAGGAACGGCGCGCCCTGGCCGTGGTCATGCACGGCCGCCTGGCTCGGGGGTGGAACCTGCCGCCGGCCGCCACGGAGGCCACCTTCTTCCACCTGAAGGGCCTGCTGGAGGAGCTGTGCGCCGCCCTCCGCGTCTCCCCGCAGGCGGAGCCTACCGCGGCGCCCTGGCTGCACCCGGGGCGGGGCGCGCGGCTGCTGGCGGAGGGGGTGGAGGCGGGGCTCTTCGGGGAGCTGCACCCCGCGGCCGCGGAGCGCCTCGGGCTGAGCGGCCGCGTCTACGTGGCGGAGGTGGACCTGGAGGAGCTGCTGCGCCGGGCCATCCCCCGCCCGCGCTTCGACCCCCTGCCGCGCCACCCCTCTGTGGACCGAGACCTGGCCGTCTTCGTCCCTGTCCAGGTGCCGCAGGCCGAGGTGCTGCGGGTGATCCGCTCGGCGGGCGGGCCGCTGCTGGAGAGCGTGGAGCTCTTCGACGTCTACGCGGGGCCGCAGGCGCCCCCCGGGCAGCGCAGCCTGGCCTACACTCTGCGCTTTCGCGCGGCCGACCGCACCCTGACCGCGGCGGAGGCCGACGGTGCGCTGCTGGGCATCCACGCCGCGCTGCGGGAGAGGCTGGGCGCTACGCCGCGCGCCTAGCCCGTCCTGAGGGCGCGCAAGGCAATATCCGGATGTCGGCAGCGTCTCCCCGCGTCGGATCCGGCGGGGCAGGGGGGCGCCGCCGGTGACGCGAAGAGGAAGACACTGTGACCTGGGTGGATTTCCTCGTGGTCGGCGTGCTCCTCTACACCGTGTGGCAGGGGGTGCTCCGCGGTTGGGCGGCGGCCCTGGTGGGGATCGTGGTCATCGCCGCCGCCTGGGCGGTGACCATCCTCCTGCTGCCCTACTACGGCCCGGGCGTGGAATCACTTCCCCTGGAGCCGGCGTGGGCGCGCACCATTGCCTTTGGCCTGGTCCTGGTGGGCTTCTACGTGATCTTCAGCCTGATTGCCAACGCCTTCCTCGGGGGCAAGCGGCCCAAGGTGGAGGCGCAGGTCGCCGGCGCCCTCTTCGGCGCCGCGCGCGGCCTCGCCGGCGCCATGGTCATCCTGGGGTTCCTGGCGGCGACGCCGGCGGGGGACGCGCTCATCCGCGACATTACCGCCTCCCGCCTGGGCAGGCCCATCCTGGAGGGGCAGCGGCGGGTGATGCAGCGCGTGCCGACGCTGCCGCCCATCGGCCCCGACCGGCGCATCTAGCCCGCGATGCGCAACCTGGCGCTCGCCCGGATCTTCAGCGATATCGCCGACATGCTGGAGATCAAGGAGGAGTCCATCTTCCGCATCTCCGCCTACCGCCGGGCGGCGCGGGCCATGGAGTCCCTGACCGAGGACGTGGCGGAGGTGGCCGCCAGGGGCGCGCTGCAGGAGATCCCGGGGATCGGCAAGTCCACCGCCGAGAAGATCGAGGAGTTCCTGAAGACGGGCCACATTCGCTACTACGACGAGCTGCGCGCCTCCCTCCCTGAGGGCATCACCACGCTGATGAGCGTCCCCGAGGTGGGGCCCAAGACCGCCGTCCTGCTCTACGAGCGCCTGGGCGTGAAGACCGTGGAGGAGCTGGAGCAGGCGGCCCGTCAGGGCCTGGTGCGCAGCCTGCCGCGCATGGGGGCGAAGACCGAGGAGAACATCCTCAAGGGGATCGAGCTCATCCGCCGCACCAAGGAGCGGCTGCCCCTGGGGCAGGTGCTGCCCCACGCCAAAGAGGTTGAAGAGGCGCTGCGGGCCCTGAAGGAGGTGCACGCGCTCAGCCTGGCCGGCAGCATCCGTCGGATGAAGGAGACCATCGGCGACATCGACCTGCTGGTAACCAGCAGCCAGCCGGCGCGGGTGATGGAGGTCTTCACCACGCTGCCGTCGGTGCAGCGGGTCCTGGCCAGGGGCCCGACCCGCTCCAGCGTCCTCCTGGAGGTGGGGGTGCAGGCCGACGTGCGCGTGGTCCGGCCGCAATCGTTCGGCGCGGCCCTGCAGTACTTCACCGGCAGCAAGGAACACAACGTGAAGCTGCGAGAGCGCGGGGTGCGCCGCGGCTACAAGCTCAACGAGTACGGCGTCTTCCGCGTGCGGGACGAGAAGCGAGTGGCCGGGCGCACCGAGGAGGAGGTCTACGCCGCCCTGGACCTCCCGTGGATCCCCCCGGAGATCCGCGAGGACCAGGGCGAGGTGGAGCTGGCGGAGAAGCGCCGCCTCCCCCGCCTGGTGGAGCTGGGGGACATCCGGGGCGACCTGCAGATGCACACCCGCTGGTCCGACGGCTCCGACAGCGCCGAGGCCATGGCCCGCGCGGCGCGGGAGCGCGGCTACGAGTACATCGCCATCACCGACCACTCCCGCTCGCTGAAGTTCGCCGGCGGCGTGACCATCGACGAGCTGCGGGAGCACGCCAGGCAGGTGCGGAAGATCGCCGACCGGGTGGGCATCGCCATCCTCATGGGCACCGAGTGCGAGGTCCACCCCGACGGGTCGCTGGACTACCCCGACGAGGTGCTGCGCGAGCTGGACATCGTGCTGGCGGCGGTGCACACCCGCTTCCGCATGAGCGAGGCGGAGATGACCTCGCGCATCGTCAAGGCCATGGAGAACCCCCATGTGGACCTGGTGGCCCACCCCACGGGCCGCCTGCTGGGGCAGCGGGAGTCCTACAGCGTGGACGTGGAGCGCCTGGTGGAGGCGGCGCGGCGCACCAGGACGGCGCTGGAGATCAACGCCGCACCGGAGCGGCTGGACCTGCGGGACACCCACGCCCGCATGGCCCAGGAGCGCGGGGTCATGCTGGCCATCAACACCGACGCGCACACGCGCTACCAGCTGCGGTACATGGAGTTCGGCGTGGGCACGGCCCGCCGCGGCTGGGTGGAGCCGCGGCACGTCCTCAACACCCTCCCCCTGGGGGAGCTGCTGGCCTACCTCCGCGAGCGGTGAGTGCGCTGCGTCCCCTGCCGCGCCGCTTCTTCGCCCGGCCGGTGCTGACGGTGGCTCGGGACCTGCTGGGCCGCCTCCTGGTGCACCAGACCCCGGAGGGGCGGATGGTGGGACGGATCGTCGAGGTGGAGGCGTATCGCGGCCGCGACGACCCGGCCAGCCACGCCTACCGACCCACGCCGCGCAGCCGGATCATGGCCGGTCCTCCGGGGGTGGCCTACGTCTACTTCACCTACGGGAACCATTTCTGCCTGAACGTGGTGGCCGAGCGGGAAGGGACGGCGGCCGCAGTCCTGCTGCGCGCCGTGGAGCCGCTGGAGGGGCTCGCCCTGATGGCCCGCCGCCGCGGGATCGATCTGCGGGATCCCGCGGCCCTGCGCCGTCTGGCGGCGGGGCCCGGCCGCCTGACCCGGGCCATGGGCGTCACCGGCGCCGATAACGGCCGGGACCTGACGCGCCCGCCGTTGTTCATCGCCCGGGGCCGCCCCGGTCGCCGCCTGATTGGCCGCAGCCCGCGGGTGGGCGTGCGGCTGGCCGCAGACCGGCCATGGCGCTTCTACCTGCGCGACAGCCGCTACCTCTCCCGGGCGGCTCTCCCTCCCAAGCGCCGCCTTCCACCCGGTCCCCGCCGGGGTGCCTCTCGGGTGCCCGGCAAGGTCTGAAGCGCGCCCGATCTGGGCAAAGACTACCTGCGTGCGTCGTCCCCCCGGCGGGCGGCGCTGGTCCGAAGGTTCCTCCGATAAAGGCACACCCGGGGAAACCCGTTGTCGCAAAGTGACTGGCCTACCGCCTTCCCTGGCCACGGCCGCCGGACTGCCGAAGAGGCCGGCAGACCATCCGGCGGCCGTGCCGTCTTCTCGCCGCCGGGCGCAAGGTGTCGCCGCGGATGCGCGCGGCGGCGGTTCACCGCCAGCTCGAAAGGAGGCGCTGGGATGCGCTGGAAGGCGAAGATCCTCAACGTGCTGGTGGCCCTCGCGGCCCTGAGCGCCCTGCTCGTGGCGATCGGCGCCCAGGGCAAGTGGAACAACTGAGGCCCGGCGGCGCCGCCATCCGCTCGCTGTCCGCCGTTCCGGTCCGCAGCGGGCGGCGAGCGTAACCGAGAGCATCCGGGGCGCTGAGGGCGACGCGCCGCCGGCAGCGGGATGTTCCTGCTCGGCGTCCTCGTCCTGGCCCTGGCCGTCGCCCTGGCCCGCGGCCGCAGCCTGCTGGCTCTGGCCGACCACCGCTGGCGGCTGCCTCTGCTGCCGCTTGCGGCCGTCGTCCTGCAGGTCGTCGGCTTCCTGCCCGATGAGGCCGCATCGGAGGCGGGGCGGGCGTTTGCCGCCGTCATGCACGGCTGCTCCTACCTTCTGGCCGGAGCCTTCATCTGGGCGAACCGGCGCACGCCGTGGCTCTGGTTGATGGCCCTGGGCGTGGCGGCCAACGCCGCGGTCATCCTGGCCAACGGCGGGTTCATGCCGGTGCCGCCGGGGGCAGCGAGCGGAGCCGCCGCCGAGGCGGCTGCGCGCGGGTACTACAACAACGCGGTGCTGATGACGCCGGGCTCCCCTCTGTGGTTTCTCGGGGACGTCCTGACGATCCCCTCATGGTGGGGAGGGCGCTGGGCCGTGAGCGCCGGCGACCTGGCCATCGCCGTCGCCGCCTTCGGGCTGGTGCAGCGCCTGACGCAGCCGGCGGGCCCCGGGCCCGGCCTGCCGCGGGGATGACCCCCCGCCTGGGTCCCCTCATCCTGTTGGTCACGGCGGGCGGCGTGGCTGTGGCCGGAGGGGCGCTGCACACCCTGGTCGTCCGCCTTCCCCCCGCCCTGGAGAGGGGGGTGTTGTGGTACACGATCCTCCTGGTGCTGGCCATCCTCAGCGAGATGCGGCCGGTGCCGTTCACCCTGGGCCGGGCCAGCAAGGACGAGAGCTTCAGCATCACCATCATCCTGCTGACCCTGTTCGCCTTCGGCTGGCCTGCCGCGGTCCTGCTGGCCGTGGCGGCGGTGGTCGTGGCCGACGTGCAGGCCAGCAAGCCCTACTACAAGGTGCTCTTCAACGGCTCGATGTATGCCCTGGCCACCGCCGCGGCCGGGCTCACCTACCAGCTGGGCCAGGGCCACCCCGGGGTGCTGCGGGGCGCTCTGCCGCCCATCTGGACCGATACCGCCCTGCGGTTTGCGGCCGGGGGCATGTGGTACCTGGTCAATGTGGCCCTGCTTATGCTGGTGCTGGCCAGAGTCCAGGGGGTGCCCCTGGCCCAGATGTTCGTCTGGGGGCTGCGGGACTCGGCCGCCGTGAACCTGGCGCTGATCTCCATCGGCACTGCCATGTCCCTGCTCTGGCAGCTTCACCCCGTGGTGCCGGTGATCCTGGTGCCCCCGATCCTCATCGCCAAGTCCGGCTACCAGGGCTACACGCGGCTGCGCACCGAGGCCGAGGCCATGCTGGCAGCGCTGGCCGACGTGCTGGACATGCGCGATCACACCACCGGCAAACACTCCCAGCGCGTGGCCGAGATGAGCTACGCCGTGGCCCGCGAGCTGGCCCTGCCGGAGGAGCAGGCCCTGGCCCTGCAGTCCGTCGCCCGGGTGCACGACGTGGGCAAGATCGCCGTCCGCGACGCGGTGCTGCTGAAGAGCGGCAGCCTCTCGCTGCAGGAGCGACAGGAGATCCAGTCCCACGTCGAGGCCGGAGGGCAGATCCTCAGCCACCTCTCGGTGTACAAGCCCCACCTGCCCATCCTCCTGCAGCACCACGAGTGGCTGGACGGGAGCGGGTATCCCTACGGGCTGCGGGCGGAGCAGATCGGGGCGGGCGCCCGCATCCTCGCCGTCTGCGACGCCTACGACACCATGACCTCCGAGCGGCCCTACCGGGCGGCGCTGCCCAGGGAGGCGGCCATGGCCGAGCTGTACCGCCATGCCGGCAGCCAGTTCGACCTCCAGGTGGTGGAGGCCCTGGAGCGCTGGCTCATCCGGGAACGCCGGTTGCGGCCCGACTGGAGGCTGCTGGCGGCTCCGCCCGCAGCCGCGCTGCTGCCAGCGGCCGGAGGTCGCGGAGGAGCCGGGCTAGAGCAGGGCCAGGCTGGCGAAAGAGACCAGGCCCGTGGAGTCGGGTGCCTGCCCGTACCTGAGCAGGCGCCCCCGCACGGGTTCCAGGATGCGCAGGGCCACGTACACCGCTGAGAGCGCGTCGATCCGCTGCGGGTTGCCCTCTGCGCTCACCGCCTGCCAGAACGCCTCGGCGTCACCGCCGACCACGGCCTGCAGCGCCTCGCGGTCGCGCACCGACGTGCGGGCCTCCAGCACCGGGCCCACCGGCTCCCCGTCTCCGAAGCGTGGGCCGACATGGCTGAAGTCCACGCCGGCGACGACCGCCATGTCGTCCCGTCCTGAGACCAGGCCGCGCAGGGCCTGGATGACGCGCTCCACCTCGTCCACCTCACGGGGCGATCCGGCTCCGGCCCACCGCTCCAGGTGGGAGACCAGCAGGGGCACCATGCGCACGGGCCTGTCGGACAGCGCGTGCTGCAGGAAGAGCACCTGGAACTCCAGGGAGTGCTCGTTGCGGTGCACGGTCTCCCAGCGCGTCAGGTCCCCGGTCCGCGCCTCCAGCTCGGCGGCCGCGGCCTCGTCCACGGGGAGGACGCCCAGGGGCGTCTGGAAGGCCTTGCGGGTGAGGACGAACGGCTCCGGCGGTCCGCTGTGGGCCACGCCCAGGAGGACGACGGTGCGGACCGGAGTCGCCGCCAGCGCAGCGTACGCCCAGGCGTAGCACCACCCTCCGCGGGAAGGGTCGATGTGCGGGGCGACGATGCCCCGCGGGACCAGCCCGGCCAGCTCCTCCCGGTTGACCTCCCGCAGGTGCCGGTCCAGCTCTTGGCGCAGGGCCGCGGGGTCGGCCGGGTAGGCCCGTCCCGCGTGGTAGGCCGGCCGCAGGGGCGCGGCGCGGAAGGCCTCCTCCAGCGCGCGGCGCCGCTGCTGGAAGGCCTCGGTCTCCAGGAGGCTGAGGCGGTCCAGCTCCTGGAGCATCCGCTGCAGATCCCAGGACAGCAGCAGGTCGCCACCGGTGCGGCGGGCGTACTCCGCCTGCACGTCCACCACCTCGCGCCGCCCGTCCAGCAGGGTGGCCACCAGGTAGAGCTGGGGCGAGAGGAGCACGGTCTCCTCGGCGAACCCCTCCGGATCGCGCACGGCGATCAGGTGGCGGCCATCATGCCGCACGGGAACCATCTCTACAGGACGCAGGCGGGGTAGCGGCATCGCCGTCAGCTCCGGGCACCAGCGCGCAGCTTGATTGTACCGGGAGAGGTCGATGCTGCGGTCACTCGTAGCGCAGCGCCTCGATGGGATGCAGGCTGGCCGCCCGCCAGGCGGGGTAGACGCCGAAGACCACCCCGACCAGGGCCGAGAAGCTGAAGGCCAGCACCACCACCGGCAGCATCGAGGCCGGCGTCGGCGCGCTGTGCAGCAGGCGCAGCGAGATCCCCCAGGAGATGGCCAGGCCCACGGCCATGCCCAGGATGCCGCCCGCCACGCTGAGGCCCACCGCCTCCACCAGGAACTGCGTGAGGATGTCCAGCCGCCGGGCGCCGATGGCCTTGCGGATGCCGATCTCCCGCGTCCGCTCCGTCACCGAGACCAGCATGATGTTCATGATGCCGATGCCGCCCACCACCAGGGAGATGGCGG
>JBBIIQ010000087.1:0-8209 GCA_037446405.1 Armatimonadota bacterium
GCGCTCCCTGCGCCAGCGCTCCTCCTCCTCCCTGCTGCGGTAGGGGCGGTCCACGTCGCCCACGTGATGACCGAGGTAGCGGTAGGTGTGGCACAGGAGGAAGCTCGGCCCGTCCCCGCGGCGCGCCCGCTGCACTGCCGCCGCCGCCGCCGCGTAGACGGCGCGCACGTCCTGCCCGTCCACCTCCTGCACGGGGATGCCAAAGGCGGCCGGCCGCGCAGCCACCTGCCCGGCGGTGGTCTCGCTGTAGTGCGTGTACTCGGTGTAGAGGTTGTTCTCGCAGACGTAGATCACGGGGAGCCGCCACAGCGCCGCCATGTTCATCACCTCGTAGAGGATGCCCTGGCCCAGGGCCCCCTCGCCGAAGAAGCACACCGCCACCTGGTCGCTGCCCCGCATCTTCGCCGCCAGGGCGGCGCCGGTGGCGATCCCCGTGCTCCCGGCGACGATGGCGTTGGCCCCCAGGTTGCCGCTGTCCGGGTCGGCGATGTGCATGGAGCCGCCTTTCCCCCGGCAGTATCCCGCCGCCTTGCCCAGCAGCTCAGCGAACATGCGGTCTGGCGCCGCCCCCTTGGCCAGGCAGTGCCCGTGGCCGCGGTGCGTGCTGGTGATGTAGTCGTCGGGCCGCAGCGCCCGGCAGACGCCTACGGCCACCGCCTCCTGCCCGATGTAGAGGTGGGCCAGCCCGGGCATCTTCCCCCGGCGGTAGAGGTCGTGCACGTGCTCCTCGAAGATGCGGATGGCGAGCATCTCCCGGTACGCCTGCAGCCACTGGGCCGCCTCCGTGGAGCCCGGCATCAGCCGCCTCCTCCGGCCAGCCGCGCCAGCACCTGGTGCAGCACGGCGAAGTCCTGGCGCTCCAGCCCCATGGCTCGGGCGGCGGTGAGCAGCTCGTTGGTCACCGCGGTGGTGGGCAGGGGGACGCCCAGGCGCCGGCCCTGCTCCAGCGCCAGCAGCATGTCCTTTTGCATCATGGCCACGTCGAACCAGGCCTCCGCCGGCATCTCCAGGACGAAAGGGCCGCGGTAGAGGAGCATGGGGGAGGCGATGACGCTGTTCAGCAGCACCTCGACGGCGGTGGCTCGGGGGATGCCGCCTTTCTCCGCCAGCAGCAGCCCCTCGCTGAACGCCAGCATCTGCACAGCCACGCTGAGGTTGGTGGCCAGCTTCATCAGGACCGCCTGCCCGTTGGTCCCCACGTAGGTGACCTTCGGCCCGATGGCCTGCAGGATGGGCCTGACCCGCTCGAAGACGGCGCGCTCCCCGCCCACCATGATGGAGAGCCGGCCCTGCTCCAGCGTGCTCACGCTGCCCGAGACCGGGGCGTCCAGCATCTGCGCTCCGCGGGTGGCCACCCGCGCAGCCAGGTCCGCGCTTACCGCCGGGCTGACCGTGCTCATGTCCACGTAGACCTTCCCCGGTCCCAGCCCGGCCAGCACGCCCTCCTCTCCCTCGGTGATGGCGCGCAGGGCTGCGGTGTCGCTGACCATGCTGATGGTGACCTCCGCCTCCCGGGCCACCGCCGCCGGGCTCTCCGCCCAGCGCATCCCCGCGTCCAGCAGCTCCTGCGCCCTGGAGCGGGTGCGGTTGTAGCCCGTGACCGGGTAGCCGGCCGCCAGCAGCCGCCGCACCATCCGGCTGCCCATCACCCCCAGCCCGACAAACCCTACGTGCTCCATCGCCTGCACTGCATGCTCCACCGCCCGCGCTCCCCCACAGGAGAATCTCCCGGCGCCGCCGGCACCGATCTCAGCGGCCGGGGTCCGGACGCCACGCGCACGCCTCCTCCAGGAAGACCGTCTCGTGCTGCCCGCGGGAGAAGTACTCCAGGAAGACCAGCGGGCTGTCGGGGTCGGCGTAGACCTTGTGCACGTCCCCGGCGGCGATCCAGACCACGCTGCCCGCCCGCAGCCGGTGCTCCTGCTCGTTGATGACGATCCGGCCGCGCCCCTCCAGAACGAAGAAGAAGTGGTCGATCTCCCGGTGGAAGTGCAGCGGTGAGGTCCCCCCGGGGGCGTAGGAAACCACGTCCACCAGCAGCGGGGAGCCGGTGTTGGTGCCGTTCAGGAGGATCTTCTTCCGCCGCCGGTCGTGCTCCGAGGCCAGCTCAGGGATCTCGTCCAGGTTGAACACCTTGGACCCGGGGCCCCGGCCGATCACGCCCACCGTGGCCTCGAAGAGGCGGTGGTGCGGGACGGCGGTCGTCGTCTCGGTCTCAGGTTCCTTCATCAGTCCTCCCTCCTCGTCTTCGCCCTTCACCCGCCCGACGCCGGCCGCTCCGCCGCCTGCGCCCGGGCCGGCGCCACGGCCCCACCCGCCCGCCGCCGGTTCAGCAGGAACACCCCGGCGAACAGCGCCAGGGCCACCGCCCATGCCTCCGGCCGGGAGATGTAGGCCAGCACCGTGGCCGCCGCCAGGACCAGCCATTCCAGGAGCGTGGTGCGCACGGTCAGGTACGCCGTGCTCACCACGGAGAAGAGCATCGTCCCCAGCGTCGCGGCGATGACCGCCGCCGTGTTCTCCCAGGCCGACCCCGTGAGCAAGAGGTGACTGTAGGCAAACAGGACCGGCATGACGTAGATGATCTTGGCGAAGCGGAAGCAGTTCCACCCCGTCCGCATCGGGTCGGCGCCGGCGATGGCCGCTGCGGCGAACGGTCCCAGCGCCACCGGCGGGGTGATATTGGAGTCCAGGCTGAGCCAGAAGACGATCATGTGCGCCACCAGCAGCGAAACACCCAGCTCCCGCAGCACCGGCACGGCGATGACGGCCACGATCAGGTAGGTGGCGGTGATGGGCAGGGCCAGGCCCAGGATCAGGGTGGAGACGGCGACGAGCACCAGCGTCAGCCACAGCTTCCCCCCCGCCAGTGCCACCACAATGTAGGAAAAGCGGATGCCGATGCCGGTGAGCGCCAGCACGCCGATGAGGATGCCCACCGCCCCCGTGAGCGCGGCGACGAAGAGGGAGGAGCGGGCGCCCTCGACCAGCGCCCCCCAGATCGCCCGCGGCCCCATGCGCGTCTCCCGCCGCACCCAGCTCACCGCCACGGCGGTGAGGATGGCGTAGACCGCCGAGCGCTCTGGGGAAAACCCCGAGACCAGCAGCCCCACCAGGACGGCGATGGGCAGGAAGAGGTACCAGCCGCGCCGCAGGGTCTCCCCCAGGCGGGGCGCCTCCTCGGCGGCCATCCCCCGCAGGCCGAGCTTGCGCGACTCCAGGTAGACCATCAGGCCCACGGAGACGAAATACAGGATGCCCGGAATGGCGGCGATCTTCACGATCTGCGCGTAGGGGGTTGCGGTCATCTCCGCCATGATGAACGCCCCGGCCCCCATCACCGGCGGCAGGACCATCCCGCCCGTGGAGGCGGCGCCCTCCACTGCCGCGGCGATGTGCGACGGGAAGCCCGTGCGCTTCATCAGCGGGATGGTGATGCTCCCCGTGGTCACCGTGTTGGCCACCGGGCTCCCGTTGATGGTGCCGAAGAAGGCGCTGGCCAGGACCGCCGCCTGCGCCGGCCCACCGGCGATCCGTCCGAAGAGCGCCAGCGAGAGGTCGATGAAGAACCTGCCCACGCCGGCCCGCTGCAGGAAGGCGCCGAAGACCACGAAGGGGATAATGAAACTGGCCAGCACCTCCGCCATGATTCCGAAGATGCCGTCAGAGGTCAGGTAGACGTACTCGATGACCCGGCGCAGGGTGAAACCTCGGTGGCCGACGATCGGCGGCAGGTACTGGCCGAAGAGGGCGTAGGCGATGGGCAGAATCGCCACCAGGGCCATGGACCAGCCCAGCACTCGGCGGGCCGCCTCGATGGCCACCAGCGTCACCACCACGCCCATCCAGACGTCCACGGCGGTGTAGGCACCGGCCCGGTAGGCCATCGCTTCGTGCTCGAGGACCCAGTAGCCCACGCCCACGACGGCCCCGAGCGTCAGCAGCAGGTCCAGGGACGAGGGCGCATCCTCGCGGGCGCGGCGCCAGCCCCGGTAGAGCAGCATGGGCGCCACCAGGCTGTAGAGGACGGCGATGCCGCGGTAGTACTGCAGCGAGGCGACGCCGTACCAGGCCAGCCACAGGTAGTACAGGGAGACGCCGCCCAGCATGAGCTGGGCGGCCAGATCCCACCCCCGCGCCAGGGTGCGCGTCGCCTCAGGCTGCCCTTGAGCGGAGGCCACGGATCACCGCGCCCGGATCGCCTCCGGAATCTCCAAGCCCACGGAGCGCCAGTGGGCTTCCGCGCCCGGGTGCAGAGGGATGGTGATCCCCTGCAGCGCCCGCCGGGGGCGCATGTCCGCGGCCGCGGCATGGACCCGGAGCATGTGCTCGTGACCCTGCAGGCTGTAGGCGGCGGCGACCACCTTCTGGATCAGGGCGGCTGGCACGTCGACCTGGGAGAGCCACAGCAGGGGGATGCCCACCGTGGGCACCGCCTCCGTCATCCCGGGATAGCCTCCGGGCGGGAAGTCGTAGCGCGAGAAGTAGGGATACTGGCGGAAGAACCCCGCCGCTGCGGCGGGAGTGTAGACGTCGATCATCCGGATCGGCTTCACCGCCGATGCCTCGATCGTGCCGCGGTCGGGGAACGGGCCGGTGAAGAAGAAGGCGTCGGCCCGCCCGTCCTGCAGCGCTGCGGACGCCGCCGCCCCCAGCAGCGGGATGCGCGTGATCCGTTCCCAGATCCCGATGGCCCGGAAGACACGCTCGGCGCTGGCGAAGGTGCCCGACCCGGGCGTCCCCACGGCGACGCGCTTGCCTGCCAGGTCGGCGGCGGTGCGGATCCCGCTGTCCTGGAAGGTGACCACGTGCGCCGCGCCGATGAAGACCAGGCCCAGCGCCCGCAGGTTGGAGTGCCGGGTGCCGCTGAAGATCTCCAGGCCGTAGTAAGCTTCATGCACGTCGGAGGAGAAGGCCAGCCCCATCTCCGCGTCCTTGGCGTGAAGCCGCCGCACGTTCTCGGTGGAGCCTCCCGTCGCCGCCACCGAGACGTCCACGTCCGCCACCGCCCGGTTGATGTAGGTGGCGATCCCGGTGGCGAAGATGCCGAACACCCCCGCCGGTGGCCCGCCCAGGATCGTCACCCGTGCCTTGGCCGGCGCCCCCAGCGCCGGTGCATGCAGCGCGACCAGCACCAGCGCCAGCAGTGCTATGGTGGCTGCGCAGCGCCTGTACACCATGCTCATCCCCCCACCTCCTGATCCTCCGGCCTCACGGCCCGAGTGCTGTCGTGCCCTCCCTCCAGGATCGTGCGGATGTCGCCTTCCACGCGCGCCAGGTGCTCGCGCATCCGCTGGCGGGCCTCCTCGGCGTCCCCCGCCCGGATCGCCTCCAGAATCTGGCGGTGCTGCAGGATGGACCGCTGCGGGCTGCCGGGGATGTGGTAGATCGAGGCCAGGGCCTGCTGCAGCGGGGTGCGCACCGCGTCCATCATCCGTTCGGCAATGCGATTCCCCGTGGCCGCGGCCACGGTGAGGTGAAACCGCAGGTCAGCGGTGATGTAGCGCTCCTGCGAGGTCAGCCCGGCCGACATCTCCTCGATGGCCTCGGCCATGGCCTGCAGGTGCTCCGGGGTCCGGCGCCTGGCGGCGTGCCCGGCGAGCTCCACCTCCAGGATCTTGCGCACCTCGAAGAGCTCCCGCAGGTTGGTCTCCTCGAGGGCGAGGAGGAGGTCGAGCGAGGAGTTGAGCGGGTTGCCGTAGTCGGCGACGACGAAGACGCCCTTGCCGGCGGGGGTGATCAGGCCCTTGGATTCCAGGATGCGCAGCGCCTCCCGCACCGAGGAGCGGCCCACCCGGAAGGACTGGGTGAGGGCGCGCTCGGTGGGCAGGGGGTCGCCGGGACGAAGGCGGCGCTCGCGGATCTGCGCCAGGAGGCGGCGGGCGATCTGCTCGTAGAGCCGCTGGCGCTCGATAGGGCTGATGGCCAGCGCGTCGGCCGCAGGCAGTCTCTTCCGGGGCAGAGCCATGGCAGATTGTCGGACAGTCAGACGTTCTCCCTACCGCCGGCAATCTCCTGCCAGCCGTGCTGCCATCGCCACGGTCTTCGGGTGAGGGAACCCGCTTCTCGCGCCGCCTGCCCGGCCGTGCCGGGTCCTAAAGCGGGCCGCGCGTCATTCGGCGCACGTCAGGCACGGCTCCGACCCCAGACGGTGCGACGGTTCCCCATGAGCGCCTCCTTAGATGATTGAGCCCGGGGCGACGCCCGGGCTCAATCTCCCGCCGGCAGGCCCGGCGACCGGCCGGGGGCTAGCCGACCGGCCGGACGTTCGACGCCTGCGGGCCCTTCTGCCCCTGTGTGGGGGTGTACTCCACCTTCTGCCCCTCGGTGAGGGACCTGTAGCCTTCACCTTCGATGCTGGTGTAGTGCACGAACAGGTCCTTGCTGCCGTCATCGGGCGTGATGAAGCCATATCCCTTCTCGCTGTTGAACCACTTGACGGTCCCCGTCGCCATCCTCCTACCACCTTCTCCTGCAGACTCTCACAGACCCCGAGAGCTTCTGCGATGCCGCTCCAGTGTCTCACAGATCTCCCGCGGGCACAACAACCACTGCACACCGGGGGCCCGACGGGACGGGGGCTCAGTCCAGGGCCAGCAGGCCGTGACGGTTGAGGACCACCGGCCGGGGCTCACGGGCCAGACCGGGGCCGGCGACCGCCATCAGGCCCATCTCCGGTGGCACGTCGTCTGAGACGTGCAGCCCGCTCGTGTCGATGTGCAGGCGAAACCCCTGGAAGGCGAAGACCAGCGGGGTGGGGCCCGTGAAGGTGATCTTGAGCCGCCCGTCGCTGCTGACCTTCACGCCCGCCTCGGCCAGCTTGCGCCGCTGCGCGGTGAGGTCCACCTCTAGGCGGCGCTGCTCGTCATCCAGGGCGACGATGCCGAAGGAGGCTGACTTGAGGACGCGCGTGATCACCACGACCTCGCCCTCGCCGATGAAGTAATCGTCGACGACGGGGTTGGTGTAGTCCAGGGCGGGGCGCCGGCCGAGCCAGCGGCGCAGGTCAATCAGGTCCACCGCGTCGGAGCGGACGTCCTCGTAGGAGAACTCCACCCGGCGCACCCGGGCGAACGCTCCTTCCAGGGCCACGGTGATGGGGGCCAGGGCGGCCAGGAAGTTCAGCAGGAGGCGCAGGGCCACGCCTACGTCCAGAGCGTCCGTGTGGCGGCCGCTGAGCTGCGCGACCCGCTCGTCACGCGTGGTCAGCGGCGGCGCCGTGTCGCCGACGACCAGCCGCGTCAGGGAGCCCAGTTGCCGGGCGCGCCCTCCGGGGAGGCGCCCCACCAGGTCCAGGGGCGCGATGCGCTCCCGCGGCAGCAGCAGGGTCGTGTAGCCCAGGCTGCGCAGGAAGTCGACGGAGCTCTCGCGGCAGGCCATGATGCTGCGGGAAGGATAGGCGGAGGAGGCGCGGTTCTCCTCTTCCCGCCGACCTACCCTTTTCTTGCTCCCCGGAAACCTACCGCTTCCGGATCCCGCCGGAGAGTTCCACCCACACCTTCCCCATCGCTTCCTCCGTCGTGAGGACGGGCGCGACGAACAAGAGGAGACCTGCCGTAAGACGCAGACGAGCAACCCTGACCCCTGCGTCTTGGTGGCTCAGGCAGAGGATAATGCGAGTGGAGCCGTGCGAGCCGAGCGGGAGAAGTGGGAGCAGCGGTACCGGACCGGCGAGGGGGTGCACGCCGGGCCCCCGTCGGCCCTCCTGGCACGGTGGGCCGGTACCGCTCGCCGCGGCCGGGCACTGGATGTGGCCAGCGGCTTCGGTCGCAACGCACTGTTCCTGGCCTCCCGCGGCTTCCGGGTCGACGTGGTCGACATCTCACCCACTGCGCTGAGGGAAGCCGCTCGCCGCGCGCGCCGCCGGCGGCTACGGGTCCGGTGGATCGAGGCCGACCTGGATCGCTACCCCCTGCCGCGGGCGCGGTACGACGTGGTGGTTGTGAGCTTCTTCCTCAGGCGTCGGCTGGTTCCAGCCCTTAAGGCGGCGGTCAAGCCAGGCGGGCTCCTGGTGATGGAGAACCACCTGGCCGGCCCCGAGCCCGATGAGGGCCCCGGCCCGGCCCACCGCCTCCGCCCCGGCGACCTGTGGCGGTGGTTTCGAGGCTGGGAGATCCTGGAGTTGGCCGAGGGGTTGTTCACCGCAGAGGGCCGCCGGATGTAGCTGGGGCGCGTGGCCGCCCGCCGGCCCGTCCCCGGGAGGACCCGC
>JBBIIQ010000088.1:0-5740 GCA_037446405.1 Armatimonadota bacterium
GTGATGGCATGACGCGCGGGGCCGGGGCCCGCACGGCCGGCGCGGCGGCCGTCTCCTCCGGGGTGAGCACCGCCGGCACCAGCGCCAGCATGCTGCCGGGCTGCCTGAACCTGACCACGGCGGGCGCGGGGCCAAGCCCGGCTGCCATCTCCGCCCTGGGAGCCAGCAGCGACCGGCCGCCCAGCAGCAGGGCCAGCAAGGCAGCGGCGCCCAGGATCGTCATCGCCACCGGGGAGCGCGGCAGGACCGCCTCCCGCGCGGGGAAGGTGCGCTCGCGGGCGTGGTGCACCTCCGCCTCGGCCAGCAGCAAGGTGAGGACGCCGCGGGCGAACCGCCCGTCCGTGACCTCCTGCTTTGCCCGGGCCAGCCACCGCTCGGCGAAACCGATGTGGCGCACCAAGTGCTCCTCCGCAGCGTGTCGCTCGCTGGCCTGTGGCTGCACAGCGCCTCCCTCCTCACGGTCGCAGGCAGGCGGACCTTCCGATAGTTACTATCCGCGGGCGGCGCCGAGCAATCGCATGCCGGCTGCGGAGCCCCGCAGGGTCAGGAGGTCTCCGGCCGCGGCGCCGGCGCGTGCAGCGCGGCCCGCACGCGGGCGATGGCCTGCTTCTGCAGCCGGTAGAAGTGGGAGAGGCTGATCCGCAGCACGCCGGCCACCTGCCGCGGGTCCTGGCGGGTGAGAAACGCCCGCAGGATGGCCCGCTCCCGTCCCGGGAGGTCGGCCACGGCGGCCCGGATCTGCTCGTACAGGACCCGATCCTCCACCCGCAGCAGGGAGAGCTCCGCCTCCAGGTCCCCCAGCGCGCCCCCCGGCACCAGCTCCTCCGCCAGCAGCTGGTCCAGGGAGAGTTCGCCGCCGCGGCGGGCGAAGGCGTTGAGCATGCGGCCGCGGATGCGGTAGGCGGCGAACGTGCTGAAGCGGACCCCGCGCGCGGGGTCGAACCGCTCCACCGCCTCGATCAGGCCCACCGTCCCCTCCTGGATGGTGTCCATCAGCAGCGCCTGGGGCGGGCGCAGCTGCATGGCCAGCTTGAAGACCAGGGGCTGGTAGGCCTCGATCAGGCGGAGGCGGCTGGCGGCGTCCCCGCTGCGGTGCCGCGCCCAGAGCGCCGCCTCCTCATCGGGGCGGAGCAGGGTGACCTTCTGGAGCTCACGCAGGTACTCCTCAAACATGGCGCGCCTCTGTCCGCCTGGCCTCTCCCGCTTCGGGCGAATTCGTCCGCCGCGGGCGAAATCCTGCGCCCGGCGCGGCCAGCATCAGAAGCGGAAGGTGTACTGGAGCAGGGCGTCGCTGCGGCCGGCGTTGTCCACGGAGAACGCCAGCATCACGTTGCGCAGGAAGCGCCACTCCAGGGACCAGACGAAGCGGGTCTCCTGCTCGAAGATGGTCGTCAGCCGCAGGTAGAGGTCGCGCACCAGCAGCCGGCCAACGCGCAGCTGGAGCGGCCGGGCGAAGTCGTACTGCACGGCGAACTCGCTCAGGCCCAGGGCGCGGGCGATGGCCGTCTCCACCCCGCCCAACAGCGCCCGCCCCAGCTCGGCCCGCAGCAGCGCCTGGACGTCGACACCCGGCTCTGCCACCGCGCCCCCGGCCAGCAGCCCGACGATCTCCTCCCGGCTGTGCGGCGGGTCCGACCGCAGGACCACCCGGTCGACCATCTCCTCGGGGAAGACCTGCCGCGCCTCGAGGAAGACCTTGGTGGTGCTGCCGTCCTCCAGCAGGAGGTCCGTCTCCGCATCCAGTGAGATCAGCGGGCGCATCCCCAGCTGGGGCAGGAAGCGGGCCTCCCCTTCGCGCAGGGTGAAGGTGCGGCCGAACACGGTGACCGCCCCACGCTGCGCCGTCAGCCGCCCGGTGACGCTGGGCTGGCGCAGAGTCCCGCCGACGGCGAGTGCGTCTCCCGCGGCAATCTCCACGCGCATCCGCCCCAGGTGCACGGTCAGGTCCTCCCCGCTGACCAGGCGCACGTCGCGCAGTCGCAGGTCCGGCCCCGGGGAGGCGGCCTGCCGGCCGGGCGCGGGCAGCAGCGCCAACGCGTCGAGGTCGCCCCGCTTCACCGTCACCTCCCCGGTCAGCTCGGGTGGAGCCTGCGCACCGGTGAGGGATCCGCTGAGGGTCAGGTCGGCGTCCACCGCGCCGGCGAAGTACGGCGGCACCTCGACCCGGGCGTCGCGCGCCCGCACCGCCAGCCGCTCGACCCGTTCCGGCCTGAAGTGGGCGATGGCCACAGACCCCGTGGCCTCCAGCGTCCCCTCGCCCAGGCGGGCGGTGAAGGCAGAGAGCGAGAGGCGGTCCTGGCTGAAGGTGATCCCGGCCTGCACCCCCTCCAGCGGCGGGACCAGGCCGCGCAGGCGGATCAGCCCGTCGCGCACGGCCAGCCGACCGGTCATCGCCGGACGGCCGGGGGTCCCGGAGAGGAGGACCTGTCCCTCCAGCCGGCCGGTGGCCTCCTGCACCGGCGGCAGGAGCAGCGCCAGGAGGCTGAGGTCGGCCTGCACCAGGGAGATCTCGAAGCGCATCGGTCCTTCCGCGAGGACGCCGCGCGCCGGGCTGAGGGGGATGACCCCCACCCCCTTGACCCGGTGCCCATCCTCGCTGAGCAGCGCTTGCTCCACGTGGAGCTGCCCGTCCCGGTAGAAGGCGTTCGCCACGAGCGAGTCGAACCGCAGGCCGTTGACGCTGCCGCGGCGCACGTCCAGGGACAGCCCGACTTCCGGGTCCTGCCAGCGGCCGCTGATCTGCGTGGTGAAGTTGAGCGTGCCGGCCAGCGGCCGCTGCAGGCCCACCAGCGGCCAGAGCAGGGCCAGGTTCAGGTCGGCGCCCCCGACCTCCAGCTGGCTCTCCCCGTGCAGCGCCACCTGCCCCCGGGCGGCGAAGACCCCCTCTCCGGAGCGCCCGCTCAGCCTGTCCACTCTGACGACGTCGTCGCGGAAGCTGAGCAGGGCGTCCACCTCGTCGATGGGCTCGTCGCCCAGCCGTCCGCGGGTCAGGCGGGCCTCCAGCGTGGCCGCCGGCCTGGCCCGCGTCCCCTGCACCGTGACGGTGCCGTCGAGGCGGCCGTCCAGCGGAACCGGTGCCCGCAGCCGCCCCAGGGAGAGCAGCGTGGCCAGGCTGCCGCGGGCCACCTCACCGCGCAGGTCCAGCACCGGGGGGCGCAACCCCAGGGTCCCGCGGACCGTGTAGACGCCCTCACCCTGGGAAAGTGTGACGGGCTCAAGGGCCAGCCGGCCGGAGGCCCAGCGGACGACGCCGTCGGCGCGGTCGAATGGCTGCTGGTTCAGCACCAGGTCCTGCGCGGAGAACGCGGCCACCACCGTCGGATTGGCGGCGGTGCCCTCGACGCGCCCGTCCAGGTCCAGCCGCCCCGCCGCCCGGACAACTTCGGCGGGCAGCGCGGTCAGGCGCTGCAGGTCGAAGTCCCGCGCGGCGAAGCTCAGGCGCAGGGCTCCCGCCCGGTCCACGGTGCCGCGCGCCGCGAGCACGGAGTCGCCCACGCGGGCGCGGAGCCCGTCCAGGGCCAGCGCCCCGGCCTGCCAGCGGAACGTCACCACAGCCTCGTCCACCCGCTGTCCCTGCACACTGCCCTCGACCAGGGTGACCCGGCCGCTGGCCACGGGCCGGGTCACCGTCCCCCCGACGGCAAGGCGGCCGGAGAGGCGGCCGGAGAGGCGCAGCGGCACGGCGGCGGAGCGGGTCAAGCTGGCCGCGGGGATGTCCTCCGCCTGCACCGTAAGGGCCACCGAGGAGGGGGCCGCCCACCGCACCGTTCCGGACGCCAGGTAGGTCCCCCGCCCCTCCCGCACCACCAGGCCGGGTGTCCTCAGGCCGTGGCGCGACAGCCGCAGCGGTCCCTGCGCGCTGTCGAACTCCAGCGAGGCCAGGGTCCCGGGGCCGGAGATGACGGTGCCGTCGAACACCGGCTCCGCCAGCGTGCCGCTCACCCTTCCGGCGGCTTCCACCGTCGCCTGCAGGCGCGGGGGCATGCCGACCTGGCGGGCGACCTCCCCCAGGTCCAAGCCGGTGGCCGCGGCGTCGACCTCCAGCGCGCCGCGGCGCAAGACGCCCGCGGCGCGCAGCACCGTCTCCCTGCGGCCGGCGACGAGGTAGGGGAAGGCGACCTCGCCGTCCACGTACCACCCTCCTGCGCGCAGGTAGTCCACGTGCACCCCTCCGGCCTCGCCCGGGCCCATCCTCCCGGCAGCCTCCGCGACCAGTGCCTGGGGAGCCCGGCCCAGAACGACGCTCCCCTGCAGACGGCCGCTGAGGGGAAGGCGCAGCCCGACGCGGGCCAGCAGGTCCGGGGGCAGGTTCTCGCCCTCCGCGGCCAGCAGCGTCTCGCCCCGGCCCACCGCCAGGCGCACCTCGCCACGCAGGCGGGCGTCTCCCAGCACCGCGGTGACGTCCCGCAGGACGAGGAGGCCCCCCAGGCGGGTGAGCCCCCCCGACTCCACGGCACCGGGCTGCCGGTTGACCGCGCCGCGGGCCCCGGCGATGGTGCCCTGGATCGTCGGCGCGGACCAGGAGCCGGTGATGCGCATGTCCGCGCCCGTGGTGCCCTCCAGGCGCACCTGCGCTCCGGGGAAGAGGAGGCGCTGTACCGCGGCCAGGTCCAGCCGCGGCGAGGTCACCGCCAGGTCCAGCCGGCGGCCGAAGCGCAGCGCCGCCTCCCCACGCACGAGCAGCGGCGACCCGTCCACGCTCAGGCGCAGCCCGTCGGTCGCCAGGCGGTAGTTGTCCACGCGCAGTACGCCGCGCACTCCGGTCAGGCGGGCCCGCCGCGGCAGTAGCGTCGCCGCCCCGTCGACGAGGCGCACGCTCCCCCGGTAGTCCAGAGGGCGTCGGGCGCCCCACGGCGCCCTCAGCAGGTGGATCTGCGCGTCCGCCGTCCCCCCGGTGAAGACCAGCGTCGGTGTGCGCACCAGGTAGGCCCCCCACTGCACCAGGGGGGCGCCCTCCGCCCTGAGGTCGACGTCCAGCGCGCCACGGTCGAGGAGGTACCTCCCCCGCACGGTGACCGGCGTGCGCCCCCCCGCGTGCAGACTGACCAGAGCCGCCTCCAGCTCCACGGCCGGCGCCCGGCGGAAGTCCGCCCGGCCGCTGACCTCGACGAAACGCGCGCGGAACGGATGCGGCGGCCCGGAGAGGTCGGTGAGGCTGACTCGCCCGTCGTGCACGGTGACCACCGGCGCCAAGTTGGCGAGCCCTGCGGCCGGCGCGCCCGGCCGGGCCACCAGGTCCAGCACATTCCACCGCCCGGCAGGGGAGATCTCCAGCCAGATCTCCGGGCGAACCAGCGTGATGGCGGTGATGCTGCGCAGCACCCCGCGGCGCCGCAGCAGGTCGCCCAGCAGGGCGGCGGGACGGAAGGAGACCGTGATCTGCGCGGCCGTGATGACGTAGCCCTCGGCCGGCCGCTCCCCGCGGGCCACGGTCACCCCCTCCAGCACCACCCCGCGCAGTGGATCGCCTCGCATGGCGCCGATCCGCACCGGCCGCTGCAGCTGCCGCGCGACCGCCGCCTCCACCGCCCGGCGGGCCTGCTCGTGCAGCCGCCCCGAGGCCACAAACCCGTAGAGGAAAGCACTCCCCGCGGTCAGGAGGAGCACACTCGCCAGGTTGAGAGATTGGCGGCGCATGGGTCGCTTTGCCCCACCAGACACTATGCCCTGCTTTCCAGCAAACGGCCGCGCGCGGCGGCCGGTTTCGGCCCGGCGCAGCACAAAGGGACGGGGACGACCG
>JBBIIQ010000088.1:5752-7877 GCA_037446405.1 Armatimonadota bacterium
CCCCCGTCCCTAGTGTCCACCGGCTGCGCCGCCCGCCCTCGCCGGGCGCGGCGGGAAGGCGCCCGGGAAGCCCGCCCCGCCCTCAGCGCACGAGAATCGGAACCCTCAACTCCCCCTGAATCACCCAGTCGGTCTGGATCAGCCGGCCGGCGAAGACGTCGAACTTGGTGAACTCCGCCCCCGTCGCCGGCAGGCCGAAGGGGACCAGGCGGATCAGGATCTGGTTGTTGGTCCCCAGGCTCTCGAAGATCTCCACCGCCTCCTCCAGGTTGTCTCCGGGGAAGGGGGGCTGCTCGGTGAGCAGGTCGCGCGCGATCACGTCCCCCGGGCTGGCCCCCGTCAGGTCGATCCCCGCCGAGCCCACCACGAGCACCGCCGGACCTCGCGGGTAGTTCCGCGGCACGGGGACCTCGATCACCCGCGACACCTGCTGGTCCTGCTGGTAGGGCCGGACGGTGATGCGCACGCGGATGGAGCCCCCCGGGTCGACCTCCCGCGTCTCCGCCACGACGTTGGTGATCTCAGCCGTCTCCCGCTTGCGGGAGAGGGTCATCTCCACCTTCAGGTCGAAGGGGTCCAGGTCGGCGAAGGGGTTGAAGAAGAGGAACTGCACCGCCGTGGAGATGTCCAGGACCGAGGCCAGGGCCACGTCCTGCTGGCTGTAGAAGATGTTCTCGCGGGAGATGACGTTGGGCAGTCCCCCGGCGCGAACCGTCATCTTCACCCGGGCCGTCCCCTCCCCCTGGACCTGATCGCGCCCCCGCTCCGCGGCGACGAAGGCCACCATCGGGGCGAAGAGGCGCACCAGGTCGGCGCGGCGTACGACCTGGGCTGCCCGGCTGACCGTCTTTCCAGAGTCGGCGTCGTTGACGGTGACGCGGACGGTGAACATGCGAGGGAACTTCCCCACGAGGCCGCGGATGCCCGGCCCGCGGTCCTCGTCGATCTGCCCGACCAGCGGTCCCAGGTTGCCCTCCAGGAAGGGCCGCTGCAGCGTCTGCACCACGGTGACGATCTCGGCGGTGGTCAGGCCGTAGGCCACCGACCCCAGGTTCTCCCAGGGGTGACCGCAGATGAGCAGCTTGTTCCCCACCCGCAGCGTGGTGGTGCAGATGCCGCCGAACTCCACGTCGCCCAACACCTGCAGGATCCCCACCGGCGAGCCGGCGCGGATCTGCGCCGCCGAGCCGGCCGCCTGCCCCCCGCCGTACTGCACCAGAGGGCGCTGCGCCAGCCGCTCGCCCATCACCTTCTGCAGGAGGGCGAACGCGCGCGGGGTCAGCCCTCCGGCCAGGGTCACCGTCTGCGCCGGGACGAAGGCCAGGGTGCCGGGCAACACCGCCAGCCGCCGGGCCTCGGCGGGAGAGCGGGCGACCAGGACGCGGTGCACCGGCCTGCCGTCTACCACCAGCGGGGTTGTGGGGTAGAAGGCGGTCGGCCAGGGAGCATCCGCCGCCTGCGGCTGCTCCAGCACCGGCAGCATGTACTCGATGGGCGTGCCCAGCCCCAGGTCCTTCCTGGTCTGGAAGAGGTAGCTGGCGCTGTGGGCGCCCACCAGCTTCCCGTTGATGTACAGGGGGCTGCCGCTCATGCCCGCGGCGGTGCCGCCTGTATGCTCCATCAGCGGGCCGTAGGTCCGGTAGAGGATCAGGTGCTTCACAGGGATCGCGCCGCCGCCGCCCGCCAGCAGCGCCAGCACCTCGAAGTTGAACTCCGTGATCTCGGGGCTCTTGACCGTCGTGCGGCCCACGCCCCGCATCCCCGGCTTGATCTCCGCCACCTTCATGATCGGCGGCAGCCCCTCCTGCGCGCTGCCCACCGCCCGCGGCGGCAGGATCACCGCCAGGGCCAATCCGCATACCAAGAGGACTCGCCACACACGTGCCACGTCCATCGCTCCTCTCTCGCTCCCCACGTTTCCGTGCCGGGGGTTGGGAAAAGAAATTCGGGGGGCGACGCCCTCCCCCCTACGCGGCAGGCACGCCTTGTCGGGATGTCACGCAGTCGTTACCTGGTCCGCAGGCGCGCGACGACCATGCCCCTTTCCCGAATCTGCTGCCCCGGGCGGACCAGCACCTCCACCACCGTGCCGTCGGCGGGGGAGCGGGCGGCAACCGCCTGGCCC
>JBBIIQ010000088.1:7896-8134 GCA_037446405.1 Armatimonadota bacterium
AGACCAGGGGGTCGCCGTCGCGCACCTCCTGGCCGGGGCGGGCCAGGCCGTCCGCCAGCACCTCGCCCGTGAGGGTGGCCCGCACCTCCAGCACGCCCGCCGCGGCCCCGGCGGCCGCCGCCAGGGCGAGGAGCAGCACCAAAGCCAGGAGAACGGAGCGCATCGGATCCCCCACCTTCCATTATGCCCGGCGGCGGGCGGCGCGGCTACGCCGGGCGGGCCGGGGCGGCGGGCCGGC
>JBBIIQ010000089.1:0-8079 GCA_037446405.1 Armatimonadota bacterium
GTAGCGGGCGCGCATCTCCTCCATGCGGCTCCAGCGGTCCCGCGGCCGCGGGAGCTCCTCGTCGGGCGTCTGCCCCAGCGCCCGCAGCGTCGCCTTTACCACCGCCTCCGTCTCGCTGGCCCGCACGACCTCACCGCCGACCTGGACCAGAGGACCCTCCACGTCCCCGCCCGCGGCGGCCAGGGTGATCCCCACCAGAGCCACGGGAACGCCGGCGAACGGGATCACGGCCACGGATTCCAGGGCGGCCTTCCAGCCGGCCTCCTCCAGGACCCTGCTCGCGGCCTCCAGCGTCGCCTGGGCCACGGTGCGCAGGCGGAAGGCGGCGCCGGGCGACGACTGGGCCACCCCCACCGCCTGCTTCTGCGCGCCCTGGCGCTCGTACCGCAGGTCCACCAGGACGCGCGTGGCGCTCTCGGTCAGGGTCTCCTCGATGCGGAAGAGACGGAAGCGGGCGGGAGGCGCCCGGCCGGGCTCGGGCCGCAGGTGGGCGATCTGCAGGCGCCAGCCCTCGATGGGCAGACCGTACTCGCTCATCAACGCCGCGCTGACCTGGCGGCGCAGTCCCCCGTCGTCGCGCGCACTCTCCGTCGTCAGGAAGATGCGCTCGATCTGCCCGTCCTGGTTGGCGACGACCCGGGCTGAGGCCACGCCCTCCAGCCGCTCCAGGAACTGCTCGATCTCCTCCGCGTAGACTTCTCTGGCCATGGCCGCCCCCGCTCCAGCCTTCCTATTGTAACGGAACGCCCCCGCCCGCGGCGGGCCTGCTTAGAACCGCGGGACGGCCGGCGGCCGCGGGAGAGGATCCTCGATGATGAATCCTTCTCCGCCCAGCGCCTTCCGGGGCTGTCCCTCGATCAGGATGCGCACACGGGAGACGCCAGAGAATTGTGTTCCCGTGTAGACCAGCTGCCAGACTCGGCCCTGCACGCTTGACGACCCTCCCCCGCGTTCCACCTCCGCAGAGAGATCCACCACCACCACGTCGCCGGCCACCGTCAGCCCGCGCAGGACCGTCCCCGCGGGAATCTCCGTGGTCAGCCCCAGCGCCCGTTCCCCCTCCGAGGGACCGGCCAACAGCGCCGCGTACGCCCCGCGCAGCCTGCTCTCCAGGCTGCGCGCCAGGACCAGGCGGCTGACCGGCGCCAGCGTGGCTTCACCGTCCTGGGCGCGGGTGAAGTAGACGGCGACCTCGGTGGGTACGGGCCGGATGAAGAAGTACCAGACCAGGGCCGGCCCGACGACCAGGAGGAAGGCCAGCAGCCTGCGCCTCCTCACGGGCTGGCTCCGATCAGAGCGAGGAAGGCGGCTTCGTCCAGCAGGCGGATCCCCCGCCGCCGGGCCTGCTCAGCCTTCGCCCCCGGCTGCTCGCCCACGACGACGTCGGTGGTCCGCGCGCCCACGCTGCCGGCCACCGTCCCGCCCAGGGCCTTCACCCGCGCCTCCGCCTCCCCCCGGGTGAAGCGCCGCAGCGTCCCGGTGAAGACGAACTGCCGTCCGGCCAGCGGCCCGCCCCCCGGCGCGTCCGGCGGGGCGGGGACAACGCCCGCCTCCAGCAGCCGCTGCACCAGCGTGCGGTTCTCCGCCTCCTGGAAGAAGGTGACCACGCTCTGGGCGATCACCGGGCCGACGCCGGGGATGTCCCGCACCTCCTCGAAGGACGCCTCCATCACCGCGCGGATGTCCCGGAAGTGCGCCGCCAGCGTCTCCGCCACGGTGGCCCCCACGTGCCGGATGCCCAGCGCGTAGAGGAAGCGGGCCAGCGTGGTCTGCCGGCTGCGGGCGATGGCGTCCAGCAGGTTCTGCGCCGATCGCTCGGCCATCCGCTCCAGGCCCAGCAGGTGCTCGCGGCGCAGGCCGTAGAGGTCGGCGGCGTCCCTGACCAGGCCCGCGGCCAGCAGCTGCTGCAGGCGTTTCACCCCCAGCCCCTCGATGTTCAGCGCGTCCCGCGAGGCGAAGTGGAGCAGCCCCCCCATCACCTGCGCCGGGCAGGCGGGGTTGGGGCAGCGCGCCACCGCCTCCCCTTCCGGCCGGAGCACCGCGGTGCCGCAGACGGGGCAGCTCCCCGGCATCTGGAAGGGCCGCTCCTCCCCCGTGCGCCGCTCCAGCAGCACGCGCACCACCTCGGGGATGACCTCCCCGGCGCGCTGCACCACCACCCAGTCGCCCGCACGCACATCCTTGCGCCGCACCTCGTCCTCGTTGTGCAGGGTGGCGCTGGTGACCGTTACCCCGGAGACGGCCACCGGCTCCAGTACGGCCACGGGGGTGAGGGCTCCCGTCCGCCCCACGTAGACGACGATCTCGCTGACCCGCGTCACCGCCTGCTCCGCGGGGAACTTGTAGGCGATGGCCCAGCGCGGCGCCTGGCTCGTCGCCCCCAGCTCCGCCTGCTGGGCGACGGCGTCCACCTTGACCACCACGCCGTCTGTCTCGTAGGGCAGGTCGTGGTGCCGCGCCGTCCACTCCCGCACATAGGCCCGCACCTCGTCCAGGGAGGCGCAGCGCCGGGTGTAGGGGTTGGTACGGAAGCCCGCCGCCCGCAGCCAGGCCAGGGCTTCCCCGTGTGTGGGCAGCTCCAGGCCCTGCACCGCGCCCGTGCCGTAGACGAAGAGGTCCAGGGGGCGGGAGGCGGTGACCTGCGGGTCGAGCTGGCGCAGCGAACCGGCGGCGGCGTTCCTGGGATTGGCAAAGGGTGGTTCTCCCCGGGCGGCCCGCTCGGTGTTGATCGCCTGCAGGGCCTCCCGGGTGAGGTAGACCTCGGCCCGCACCTCCAGCAGCGCCGGCGGCGGGTCCGCCCGCAGGCGCAGGGGCAGGCTGCGGATCGTGCGCAGGTTGGGCGTGACGTCCTCGCCGCGCTGCCCGTCTCCGCGGGTGGCCCCGCGGGTGAAGCGCCCGTGCTCGTAGACCAGGGAGACGGCCGCCCCGTCGATCTTCAGCTCGCAGACGAAGGCCAGCGGGACGTCCCCCAGGATGTGGACCAGACGGCGGTGCCAGGCCTCCAGCTCCTGCTCGCTGAAGGCGTTGGCCAGGCTGAGCATGGGCTGGTGGTGCAGCACCGTGGCGAAGGCCTGGGACGGCGGCGCGCCCACCCGCTGCGTGGGGGAGTCGGGCGTCTGCAGCTCGGGGAAGCGCTCCTCCAGATCGCGCAGCTCGCGTAGCAGGGCGTCGTACTCCGCGTCGCTGATGGTAGGAGCGTCCAGGACGAAGTAGCGGTAGTTGTGCTCCTCGATCTCGCGGCGCAGCTGCTGCACGCGGTGCAGGATCTCGGGTGGGGCAAGAGACGGCGACCCCAGGGCCCGGCTGCTAGGGGTGGACGGTGGCACCGTGCGCGTCCACGTGCACGGTGCGCGTCGCTGCCGCCACGCCGTGGCGGGCGAACGCCTGGCGCATGGCCTCCCCCACGCGCTCCGCGCGGCCTGGGGGGCTGAAGGCGGCGACCGTGGACCCGGAGCCCGCCAGCACCGCGCCGTAGGCGCCGGCCTCGCGCGCCGCGGCCACCACCGCGGCGAACCCCGGCAGCAGCTTTGCCCGGTGCGGCTGGTGCAGACGATCGTGCAGGGCCGCGGGGAGCAGGGTCCCGTCCCCGGTGAGCAGCGCCGTGACTAGCAGCGCTGTCCGGGAGAGGTTGAAGACCGCATCCGCCAGGGGGACGACCCGCGGCAGGAGCGCCCGCGCCTCCGCGGTGGGGACGACGCGATCGGGGACGGCCAGGGCGATCTCCAGGTCCAGCCGCGGGAGGAACCGCCCGGCGCGCACCGCTGTGCCGTCCCGGGTCACCACCACCACCCCGCCGAGCAGCGCCGCCGCCACATTGTCGGGATGCCCCTCCAGCTGCACCGCCAGCTCCAGCAGGACCTCCCGGTCCAGGGGCCGGCCCAGCAGCTCGTTGGCCGCAACCGCCCCGCCGACGATGGCGGCGGCGCTGCTGCCCAGCCCGCGGGTGACGGGGACGGCCAGGTAAGCCTCGATGGCGAAGGCTGCGGCCCATCCCGCCCGCCGGGCCGCCGCCTCTGCCGCCCGCAGGACCAGCGGCGCGGGCTCCCCGGCCAGCGTGGCGGCGTCCGCCCCGGTGAAGGAGACCGCTGGCCGGTCGGCGATGCTCACGCGGAAACGGTCGTAGAGGTTGACGGCCATGCCCAGGGCGTCGAAGCCCGGGCCGAGGTTGGCGATGCTGGCCGGGACGGCCACCTCAACGGTCATCGGGGCACGCGGCGGCTAGCGCAGGGTGTACGCATCGTTGGTGTAGTTGGACTGCAGCATCCACTTCTCCGGGTCGGCCTCCACCTTCGTCACCCGGCGCGGAGTCGTCTCACTGATCTCCACTGTGGCGCCACCGCCCACCTCCACTCGCTTGAGCGTGCGCTCCCCGCCTTCCATCTCCAGCAGGACGTCCAGCGGCATAGTCCCCGTACCGGCATTGCGCACCTGCACCGTGGTGCGGAAGCCGCCCTCGGCCGGGACGGAGGCGGCGGCGGCGATGGTGTAGTCCGGAAGGACGCGCTCGCTGATCCACTGGCGGAAGAAGGCGGAGAGATCCTGCCTGGAGATCTCGCCGGCGACCTGGGCGAAGTCGTCCACCCGCACCGACTGCCCCCTGAACCGCGTGGCGTAGGTCTGCAGGATCTTCTGGAACGCCTCGTCGCCGACGACGAAGCGCAGCATGTGCAGGACGAAGGCCCCCTTGGCGTAGCGCACGGCGACGGCCGTGGGCGTCCCCGAGTTCAGTCGGGTGTAGGCGCCGATGGGCAACTCCCCCCGCCCCGCCACCGAGGCGTACCAGCGTCGGTCCTCGTCCAGCTCCCGGCGGAAGGCTTCCTGCCCCAGCACCGCCTGCACCGCCATCAGGCCCAGGTACTCGGCGAAGCCCTCGGAGAGCCAGATGGACGCCACCCCCCGGCCGCTGGTCTGCGCCGGGAAGTAGGTGTGCGCGGCCTCGTGCGCCACCAGCAGGAAGAGGAAGGAGTCGCGGTTCAGGTTTCCGGCCTGCCCGCCAGTGAAGGCGTCCTCCGTGATCATCATCAGCGAGGGGAACCCCAGCCCCAGCAGGCCGCGGCCGAAGGGCGCGGAGATGACGGTGACGCGCTCGAACGGCAGCGGGTAGAGCAGGCGTCGGTAGTACTCGGCGGACCTGGCGGTGAAGTCGGCGATCCTGTCGGTGAACCGGTCGTACTGCGGGCGGACGAAGATGGTCAGGGCCGTACCCCCGGCCTGCTTCTCCGCCGCGCGGTAGACGCGGCCGCCGGCGACGGCAATGTAGGGGAGGGGCTCGCCGGTCTCCCACTGGTAGGTTTGCAGGCCCCCCGCCTCCGTGCGACGCATCCGCCCGGTGGAAGCCAGGAGGTAGCCGGACGGCACGGTCACCGTGGTCTTCAGCGTCCCCCGGTTCGCCGAGATGTCGCCAAAGGGGCTGATGAGCACCGGGTAGAGGACGCCGTCGTCCAGGAGGATGAGGTCGTCGAACAGCAGAAACGGCTGCCCCTCGTACTCGAAGGTCAGCACGCCCGTCGCCCCCGGGGCCAGCGGGGGATTGAAGGTCAGGATCAGGGTGTCCCGCTCGCGGCGAAAGGTAAGGGGGACACCTCCGACGGCTCTGACGGTAAGGTCGGCGTCCAGGAAGACGCGGGCCGACGCCACCGGGGAAGGGCTCGCCACGTGGAACTGTACGGCGGCCCTGGCCTTCATGGTGCCGAAGCGCGTGATCCGGCAGTCCGGCTGGCAGAGCACGGTGAAGGGCACCGGCCGGAGGTCGGCGGTGATCTCAAAGGCCTGGAAGAGGACGTCCTCCAGGCTCTGCGAAGGCGCCGCTCGAGGCAAGAGCGCGACGGCCAGCGCCGGGATCAGCAGGAGCAACATGCTCACCCGCCAGATGGCCCGCACCACAGGTCTCATCCTCCCTGAGTAGTTCTTACCACTGTACCGCGCCGGGCAGGAAGGGGGCCAGCGCCGCGGTGACGGCGGGAGCGGGCTGCTGCCGCCTGGCGGGGCCATGTGCTAGACTGGTGCGGCGATGAACCCCGTGCTCTTCCAGGCTGGCCCGCTGGTCGTCCGCTGGTACGGGGTGATGATGGCGCTGACGATCCTGACCAGCCTCGCATTCGCCCTGCGCTGGGGACCGCGTTTTGGTATCGCCCGGGAGTTCATCGACCGCATCACCTTCTGGCTGACCCTCGTCCTCTTTGCCGGGGCCAGGCTGGGCTATGTCCTCTCCCATCCGGGAGAGTTCTCCGACCTCCTGGAGATCTTCCGCCTCTGGCGCGGCGGGCTGACCTCCCACGGGGCCATCGCCGCCGGGCTGCTGTACGGGTACCTGGTGGCGCGCCGCGGCGACGTGCCGTACTGGTCGCTCGCCGACACCGTGGCCTGGACGATCCCCCTGGGCAACATCTTCGTCCGCTTCGGCAACTTCATGAACGGCGAGCTCTACGGGGACCCCACCGCGCTCCCCTGGGGAGTCGTCTTCCCCACGGCGCCGGGCGCACCGCGCCACCCTCTGCAGCTCTACGAGATGGCGCTGGCCGGGATGGTCCTGGCGGCCGCCTGGCGGGTGGCCCGGCGGCGGGCCTTCCCCGGGCAGGTATGGTGGGTCGTCGTCGTGCTCACCTCCGCCGGACGGATCCTCCTGGACGCGCTGCGCAGCGAAGAGCACGTCATCCTGGGGACCCTGGCCTACGGCCAGGTGGCTGCGGCGGTCCTGCTGCTGGCCGGTATGTGGTTCCTCCGGCGCCGTCCCGGCCGGCTGCCTGCTGCACCCCCGCCGGCCGGCGCAGATCCCGCGCCGTGAACGCGGCGCCTCACCGGGCGCCGAAGAGGTCGACCAGGGGATGCACCGCCTGCGTCAGCGCGCCCGGGAGCACACCCAGGAGGATCACCGCCGCCGCCGCCGCGATGAAGACGGCGCGCACGCCCGGCGCACGCACCACCTCCACGCCGCCCACCTCCCTGCCGGCGAACATAAGGTAGGGGACGCGCAGGTAATAGTAGACGGAGACCACCGAGGTGAGGGCGCCCACCAGGGCCACCGCGGGCTGGCCCGCGCCCAGGGCCGCGCTGAACAGGTAGAACTTGCCGATGAACCCCGCCGTGGGGGGCAGCCCCGCCAGGGAGACCATGAAGACGGCCATGCCCGCGGCCAGCCAGGGCGCCCGCCCTCCCAGGCCGGCGTACTCCTCGATCAGGTCCGCCTCCTCGCCGGCCCGCTGCAGCAGCAGCACCACGGCGAACGCGCCCAGGGTCATGAAGAGGTAGGCCACCAGGTAGAAGACCATCGCCCACGCTCCCTCCGCCGTGCCGGCGGCCAGCCCGATCAGCAGGTATCCGGCGTGGGCGATGCTGGAGTAGGCCAGCAGGCGTTTCATCGAGCGCTGCACCAGCGCCACCAGGTTCCCCAGGATCATGGTGGCCACGCTGAGGGTAGCTAGCAGCAGCGTCCACTGGCCGGCCAGCCCGGGCAGTGCCAGGGGAAAGGCCCGCAGCACCGCGGCGAACGCGCCCACCTTGGCCACCACGGCCATGTAGGCCGTCACCGGCAGCGGCGCGCCCTCGTAGACGTCGGGTGCCCAGGTGTGGAAGGGGACCAGGGCGGCCTTGAAGGCCAGCCCGATGGAGAGGAGGGCGACGCCGATCCCCAACAGCGGGGTCAGCCCCGCCGCCGTCGCCCGCGCCAGCGCGGCGAGACCGGTGGACCCGGAGGCCCCGTAGAGCAGGGCCACACCGTAGAGGAAGAAGGCCGTGGAGAAGGAGCCCAGCAGGAAGTACTTCATGCCGGCTTCCTGCGAGCGGACGTTCCCGCGGCGGAAGGCGGCCAGAACATAGAGCGGGATGGAGAGGGTCTCCAGGCCCAGGAAGAGGACAATCAGGTCTCCGGCGGCCGCCATCACCATGGCACCCAGGCAGGCGAAGAGGAGGAGGGCATAGTACTCCCCCCGTTCCAGGCCGGTCCGCCGCAGGTAGTCGGCGCTGAGGAGGGTGGCCAGGACGGCGCACAGCAGCGCGATCGCCTGCAGCAGCTGCGTGGCGGCGTCGCGCAGGTAGGCGCCGGCGAAGGCCGGTGGGCGGGGCCCCACCCAGACCACGGCC
>JBBIIQ010000090.1:0-8000 GCA_037446405.1 Armatimonadota bacterium
GGATGCAGACGCTGCGCGACGACGGCCTGGAGAAGGTCCTCTCCGGCGTCTCCACCATCGACGAGATCCTGCGCGTGGTCTACGTGGCCGACTGACCGCGGGTCCGGGTCGCCCGGCCGAGGCGTCCAGCGGCGCGCGGCTGCGGCGCCTGCCAGAGGCTGGAGATGGGCAGGGCGTACAGGTTGCCCCCAAAGGGCACGGCCTCCTCGCCGAAGTAGAGGAGGATGCCCCGGAGGAAGCGCCGTCCGGCGGCCTGGGCGAGGACGCGCAAACCCCGGAAGTCGCCCGCGTCGATGGAGACGGCCGCCTTGACCTCCACGCCCACGACCCTGCCGTCGGGGGACTCGAGCACCACGTCCACCTCCTCCCCACGGACGGTGCGGAAGTGGTACAGCGAGCAGCGCGTGGCGCTCCACCCGGCCTGCTTGAGCAATTCCACGACCACAAACGTCTCGACGAACGCCCCCCACAGTTCCACGTTCGCCATCATCCCCCGGCTGTCCAGTCCCACCAGATGCGCGGCGAGCCCGGTGTCGACCAGCAGGATCTTGGGGGACTTCAGCACGCGCCTGCGCACCCCCGGGGTCCACGCCGGCAAGAGGTGCAGGAGAAACGCCGTCTGCAGAAGCACCAGGTACCGCTGCAGGGTGGTCAGCGGAATGCCCAGGGTGCGGGAGAGGTCGGCGACGTTCAGCAGGGTCCCCATCCGCCCCGCCAGCACGCTGAGCAACCGCGGGACCTCGTGCAACCGCTCGATGGCGGCCAGGTCGCGCACGGTGCGCTGCAATATGGTGGTGAGGTAGGAGCGGAACCACGCGGGACGACGGGGTGATGCGCGGAGGACGACCTCGGGGAATCCCCCGGCGACGATACGCCGCGCCATCTCTTCCCTGGACACCACCGTGGCCCGCAGCGGGAAGGCCGAAGCAAAGATCCGGTCAATGAAGTCCTCGACCACGCCGTCGATCTCACCCTGCGACAGCGGCCAGAGGGTAAGCACCTCCATGCGCCCCGCCAGGGCCTCGGACAGGCGGGGCAGCAGCAAGACATTGGCCGAGCCCGTGAGCAGAAACCGGCCCGGCCGCCTGTCGCGGTCCACGGCGAGCTTCATGGGGAGAAAGAGCTCAGGCGCGCGCTGGACCTCGTCGAGGACCACGGGGCCCTTCAGGCCGGCGATGAAACCGGCCGGGTCGCTCTTCGCGGCGGCAAGCACCGCGGCGTCATCCAGGGTGAGGTAGCGCGCCGGGTGGGGGCCGGCAGCGAGCTCCATGGCCAGGGTGCTCTTGCCGGCCTGGCGGGCACCGTGGAGCAGGACGACCGGGGTGTCGGCCAGCGCAGCCAGGACCTGGGGGGCCAGATGTCGCCGGAACACTCCCCAAATCTATCACAGAGCCTTGAAAAAATCAACCGTTGTATGGGTAAAATTACACCATTAAATGGGTAAAATTCACCCAGCAGACGGCTGAATTGCGCCGAGGCGGATCCTTCACTACTGGTCCTTCCAGGCGCGCAGGCGGGTGAAGTTGCCGTAGGTGGGCGGGGCGATCTCCGCGGTGGGGTCGTAGGTGAAGACGAAGTCGCGGTCCACATCCACCGTGCGCGCCAGGACGGCGCCGTACATCTTGCCGATGTAACCCACGGCACGGTCCTCGTCCCACCGCCCGTTGGGCACGATGAACGTCCCCACCACGATGCTGGCCCGGTCGATCTGCACGGCGGCGGGGTCCTGGGCGGTGGAACGGACGTAGACGCGCAGGCGGCCGGCCGGCGCCGGCTGGGGCGTCTCAGCGGTGTCCGTGGGCAGCATGCCGAACCGGCCGTACTGTCCCACCACCAGGGCCTGGCCGCTGAACTCGGCCACGCGCAGCTCCACCTTCCCCTCTCCCAGGAGGATCAACCGGCCGCAGCGGCCCATGCGCAGGGTGCGCACGTTGACCACGGTGGTGGTACCCGCCGGACCGCTGTCGATGCGCAGGTCCGTGAAGGGCGCAGCACCGGTGCAGCCGCCCGACTCCCCGGCCGCCTCCAGGACGATCTCGTCCCAGTCGTACCCGGTGGAGGCGTCCATGGTCCACCCGGCGGTGGTCACGGTGCGGTCATTGGTCCCCGGGGAGAACTCGGGCAGCGTGACCGTCGGGCAGATGGGGCCGGGAGCGTAAGGCGAGGTCGTCCCCTGCACCTGGGTGGCGCACCCCTGCGAACAGGTGATCGCCCCCGTGGCCCGGGCGCTGCCCGTGTAGTACCCGTTGTTGGTGTACGGCGGCGGGGGGTCGGCGCGCACCCGGGCCGGGCTGCTGGCCGGGCCCAGCAGGCTGATGGACCCGTCGGCGGCCACGTCCCCGTAGATCGTGATGCCCTGGTTGACCGTGACCGAGGTGTAGGCGCAGATGACGTAGGGGCTCACGCCCTCCGGGAACCCCTCCACCGTCACCACCAGCGTCCGCGTGGGCCCGGGGACAGACAGGGTGGCCACGGAGACGATGCGGCGGAACGCGGCGGTGGCGCCGCTGCACGGCGGGGGCTGGCCGTCCAGGCAGCTCACGGTGCCCACCGCGCTGCCCAGCACCGTGCCCCCGGCTTCCAGGGTGATGGTCTGCCCCCGGTAGTTCGCCGCCCCGGGCTGCTGCAGCCGTCCCAGCGCGTAGTGGATCCCCGCCTCAGCGATGTTGAAGACGCGCACCGCCTGCAGCTGCCAGATCCCCGCGGCGAGGTCGGCGGCGATGAAGCGCATCACGCCCAGGGTGATCACGGTGATCAGCCCCATCATCAGGAGGATGTACATCATCACCGACCCGGCCGCGTCGCCGCGGGGCCAGGGCGGGGTGGGACTAGATATCCTCGTCAGGGTTCTTCCACGCATTGGCGTTGGGCTCGGGGTTGCGCAGCATCACGTCCCGCGTCCAGGTCTGGGTATGCGCCCCGGAGGATCCCTGTGCGGCCTGCACCGCCAGCGTGATGCGGACGAGGCGGATGCGCCGGATCTCTGCGGGGGAGGCCAGGTCCACCACGCGCAGGCCGGCGCTGGAGTAGTAGTCGAACGCCAGGTTCGTCACCGTCACCCGCGGGTCGGAGAGGGGGACGGTGACCGCCGCCGCGCCCGGAGCGCAGGACTGCTGGTACTCCAGGATGACCTGGTTGCCCGTCTCCGGATCGCTGCCCAGGAGGTAGCCCAGGGTGATGACCTCGTTGCCGGCCACCGTATCGCTGTTCAGGATCTCCCCGCTGACGTACAGCGCCGTCGCCGTAGGCCGCAGGGCGGCGTCCTCGGCGACGACCATGTCACGGCAGCGCGCCTCGCTCTGCTCCCCCGGCACCAGGTTCAGGCCGGCGTTGCGCAGCCGCTCCGACATCCACTCCAGGGTCTGTCGCGCCGTCTCCGTGTCGGCGGAGCGCACGGCCACGATGAGTTTGCTGCGCACCGCCGCCCCCACCAGCGTGGTCATGGAGCCCGCCAGCGCCGCCATCAACCCGATGACCACCAGCACCTCGATCAGGGTCATCCCGGAGGGGCCGCCGCGACCGGCCCCGCCGCGCCGCGCTGCGAGGGGGCGGGAAGCGCTACGGCGTGCTGAAGTTGGCCACATAGGTACTGAGGATGGTGTAGGGCGGGGAGTCCGGACGCTCGTAGAGCATGACCGTCAGCTTGCGCAGCGGCGGGTCCGTGATGTCCTCGGCCTGGATCACGGCGTGGTGGAACCCGGAGGGGATCCGCGGCTCGGTGAGCTCGCCGTAGGTGGTATAGCCGCCGTCCTGCGTCAGGGTGCGGGTCCCGGCGGCGACGTCATCGGCCAGGAAAGAGTAGCCCTGCAGGCGCAGGTAGTCCAGCTCGGCCTGCACCCAGGCCGCCGCCTCGGCCCGCACCTTCCCCCGGCGCGCCTCGGTCATGCCATAGAGCAGCCCGCCCAGAACCGTAGTGGTCATCAGCGCCAGCACCGTGGCGGCCACCACCAGCTCCACCAGCGTGAAGCCTGCCTCGCCGCACCCGGGGCGGCGGGCGATCATCCCGGCCGCACCTCAGGGCTCACTGTAGGACACCCGACCCGTGCCCTCGACGATCCGCACGCTGTAGGTGCGGCCGGTGGTGGTGTTGGTCACGGTGATGGTGCCGGCGGCCAGGGGCACGCCGCGGCGGTTGAAGGAGCAGGCCGCCGCCGGGCAGGTGGTGCTCAGGACGATGTCCTCGGGGAGGATGGCCTGGCGCAGCGTTCCCCCGCCGGCGGCGCCGATGGTGTAGGCGTGGGAGGTGACGCTGACGGTAACGGTGGTGCGGCGCGTCAGGGCGGCCTGGCGCGCGGCGGCGATGTCGTACACCATGGTGCGCACCCAGCCGTCCACGCGCTCACGGGCCACAGCTCCCCGGATGCCGGAGACGCTCATCCCCACGGCGACGCCCAGCAGGACGACCACGATCATGCTCTCCAGGGTGGAGAGGCCCGATGTGGTCCAGGCAGAGTCCAACCCCGCGCCGCGCCGGGTTCCGCGGCGCAACCCGGATGGCCTCATGGCTGTAGCGACCTTCCTCTGGTGCCCCGCAGGGATTATGCCCGCCGCCCTCAATCTTCAGTCGCCGCCGTGGCCCCTCCAAAACGCGCCGCGGGGGCGTGGACCGGGTGGGAGTCCACGCCCCCATGCGACGCGGGGGGGCGGGGTACGATTGCGTTCCCCGCGGAATCGCCGCCGCGAATCCACGGGGGCCCCAGGACTCAGACCAGGGCGGCGGCCAGCTGGCTGTTGCGCTTCATCTCCAGACGGATGCGCCCCAGGTTGCAGCGGGCGTTGCCCACCACCACCAGCAGGGCGTCGGGACCGGCGGGCCCCACGGCCACGGGCCCCTCCTCGAACTCCATGAGCAGGCCGCGGATCATCCCGCGCACCATCTCGGTGCCCATGGCCTCCGCCGCCGCCACATTACTGGCCACGATGGCGGCGATCCCTTCCAAATCCACGTCCTCGGTGGTGATGCCCTCGATGACGAAGCCATCGCGGCCGACGACGAGCACGGCCAGCACGCCCTCCACCTTGGCCAGTTCTGCCAGGACGTCCTTGATCTGCGACATCGTCCGGATTCCCCCGTATCAGACCGCCGGGTCCAGCAGCGCCCGCAGCTTGTTCAGCGAGTTGGCCAGCACCCGGGAGACGTGTTTTTGCGAGATGCCGATGCGTCTGGCTGCTTCCATCTGGGTCAGGTCGGTGAAGAAGAGGTAGTAGAGCACGCGCCGCTGCAGAGGATTCAGCTTCTCCATGGCCTCGAAGAGGACGATGCGGTCCTCCAGGGGCAGCTGCGTGGCGGTGGGGGACTTGTGCCGCGTGCGATCGCGGTCGACCCGCAGGTCGCCGGTCTCCTCATCCGCCTCCAGGGAGATGGTGCGCAGAACCTCCCGCGTCTTCAGGGCCTCCAGGAGCCCTTCCTCCTCCACATTCAGCTCGGAGGCCAGCTGCTCCAGCGGGGGGAAGCGCCCCTCCTCACTGATGTACCGCGCCGCCGCCGCCTCGATCTGGTGGTTCAGCTTCTGCAGCCAGCGCGGCTTGCGGATGGTGTCGCGGTGGTCCCGCAGGTAGTGCCGGATCTCGCCGCGGATGAGGTGGCTGGCGTACGTGACGAACTTCACGCCGCGCGTGGGGTCAAACATCTCCACGGCGTTGAGCAGGCCGATGAACCCCACCTGCATCAGGTCGTCGCCTGGGACCCCGGAAAAGATGAAGTCGGCGACGATGCGGCGCACCAGCGGCGTGCAGGCCAGGACGATCTCCTCCCGCACCGCCGGGTCGCGGGTCGCCAGGTAGCGGGCGCCCAGCTGGTCCTCGTCCCGGGCCTGTTCCGGTCGCGGGGATAGCGCCGTCGCTCCGTTGCGGGGCGTAGACGGACGAAACGCTGCTGCTGTGGAATGTGTGCCCACCTGGCCACGAGCTGCCATCGGTGCTCCCCTCCGGCGGCGTGACCCCGAATGCCGGTGAGAATGCCCGCGGCAGGTTGAGCCTGTCGGGGCAGCAGGCTCAGAGCGGCGATGAATGCAGCGATGTGAAGTGCGATGTCCGCCTGAACACGAAGTCCCCCTCGGTGGTGCCACCGAGGGGGACTTCATACGCCTTTTCCCTTCGGCAGCCCGGCCGACCGCTTCCCTGGTCCCGTGGCTTTGCGCCCCCACCTCGCGATGGGTTTGCCTTTTCGGGGACTTCCTATGAAATTGTGTTCTGGGTTATTCTACATACCCTCCGCGACTCCTTCTCCTTCCCGCAAAAATTTTCCCCCAGCGACCTTCGCCCGATCTTCCTCCAACTTCGCCCGATTCCTCGCACGACGCTCACAGCGGTCACGACGTGGGCGATCCGGCGCGGGGGCGAGGGGTGTAGCGGCGGAAGACCAGCCGGCGCTCCGCCAGGCCGCTGACGACGCCGTCCACCCGGCCCAGCGGGACGGCCGCCGCGCGCGCCACCTCCTCGAGGGTGCGGCTGCCGTCCAGCAGCGGCAGCCATCCGACGATCTCCTGGCCGAACTGCGTGATCAGGTCGCGCAGCGGCTCCGGGTTGGCCAGGTCCACGGTGGGGGCCAGGAGGAAGCGCTCGTCGCCCCGAAATCGACGAGACGCCTCGCTCCCGGCCGGGACCACCGTGGGCTCCCTGGACTCCGCCGGCGGGGGCGGGGAGGACTCTGCGGGAAGCGGGCCGGCGGCTGCGGGCGCCGCCCGCTCTATGGGGGGCGCCTCCTCTCCCGCGGGAGCCGCCCTCGCGTCGGCCGGCGCTGCTGCGGGCTCCTGCAGTGGTAGGGGTTCCAGGGGCGGGAAGAGGTCCAGCGCCACGCGGCCGCGGTAGATCTGCAGCAGCCCCTCCTGCGGGGGGAGGGTGCCGTCGGCGCCGAGCGCGGCCCCCTGGTGGAAGCGCGCCGCCCGGACCAGACCGTCCTGGACGATCCACGCTGCGGCGGCGTCGCCGATGAGCACAGCGACGCCGTTGAATCGCTGTTGCTGCGCCCACTGGACCCAGGCCTCCGGGGAGACCACCTCCGCCGGCAGGGCCGGATGCACCAGCGTCAGGTCGCGCAGCGCCGCCGCCCAGCGCGCCGGAACGGGTACCTGCCCCCAGCGCGGCGGGGGCATCCGCTCCAGGCGCCGGGCCACTGTGGTCAGGGCGTGCTCTCCCTCCGCCCAGCCTTTCCCATCCCACAGGTGAATGCGGGGACGGCCGTCGACGAAGAGCAGGATCGCCTCGCTGTCGGGCCAGCGCAGCCAGAGGTACCCGTTCCACTGGTGCCGCTGCGCCACCCACGTGGCCCAGCGGGCGGGGGTGAGGACGAGCGCCGCAGCCGTGCCGCGCACCGCCATCAGAGCGCCTCGATCATCCGCCGGTGCCAGGTCCCGCTGGCGGAGAGCGCCGCAAGACCTGCCACGCGCAGCAGGTTGACGGGGTGGACGTCCGTGTACAGCTCGTAGGACGCTAGATACGCCAGGCCCAGACCGGCCAGCGCCAGGCAGGTCACGCCTGCGGCCATACCCAGCCAGACGTATCCGGAGGCCCCGCCGCGGAACGCGATGGCCGGTCCCAGCGCCAGCGGCACCAGCAGAGCCGGCATGCCGGCGTAGAAGAGGTCGAGGCCCTTCTCCAGGGGGTGGAGCGGGCCGGAGAGCACCGGCCACATGAACCCGCCGATGAGCGCCACCCCCAGCAGCGCACCGCTCCCCGCTAGCGCCAGCCGCTGCCACGGCGCGAGCATGGAGCTCACCAGGAGGAACTCGTCCCCCAGGGCGGCGAGCAGCAGGAGGAAGGCCGCCACCAGGAACGCGTCGGCGACCGACGGGTAGAGGCGCGCCGGGCCGGACCACTCCCGCAGGGCGTACACCAGCAGCCCCATCCCCCAGATGCCAGGTGCACCGGCCGCCAGGTGCCAGACGCGGCGCTCGTGGTCGCGGGGGCTGTAGGTGCGCGCCGCCCGCAGGAGCGCCCCCGCCGCCGCCGCAGCGGCCAGGACCTGCAGCGAGAGGCTGAGCAGGTGCTGTACCAGGCGC
>JBBIIQ010000091.1:0-7979 GCA_037446405.1 Armatimonadota bacterium
AGGCCGGAGCTCACGGTGTGAGAGGAGGGAACGCGGTGAAGCTGCGGACGGCGGCGGAGGCCCGGGCGGCAGGTTTGCCCAAGCCTGACTACGTCTCCTGGGACGACATCCTCTTCGTGGTCGGGGGCTTCCGCTGGAAGGCGCGCTACGTGAACAACGAGGGGTTCTTCATCACCGGCAGCCCCGATGGACGTGTTGTCGGCCGCAACCAGTTCAACCTGGAGACCTCCGCCTGGACCAACTGGAACGCTGGGCAGAAGGTGCCCTATGACTGCGGGGAGTGCCACACCACCGGCTATGCCCCCGTCGGGCGGCAGCAGCGCAAACCGGGCCTTATCGGAACCTGGGCGCTCAACGGGATCCAGTGCGAAGCCTGTCATGGACGCGGCCAGCTGCATGCCGCCAGGCCGGCGAAGACCAACATCAGGATCGACCGCAGCGCCGCCTCCTGCGGCACCTGCCACCGCCGTGGAACGGACATGACCGTCATCCCCGCCGCCGGCGGGTTCATCGAGCACCGCGAACAGTTTCAGGAATTCCTGGCCAGCCCGCACCGGAATCTCACCTGTGTCTCCTGTCACGACCCGCACCGGCGGGCGAGGGAGGTCAAGGCGACGTGTGAGACGTGCCACTCCACCGCGGCCGAGGCCTTCCGCGGCAGCCGCCACCAGCGCGCAGCGCTGGGCTGCACCAGCTGCCACATGCCCAACATCGCCAGAAACGCCGCCGTTACCCGCAGCCGGTACGAGGCGGACGAGCCGACGCATCTGGTGCGGCTGAACCTCGACCCCGCCGCCCGGATGTTTACCGACGACGGGCGGTTCGTCCGCGATGGCACCATCGCGCTGGCCTACGCCTGCCTGCGCTGCCACGCCGACCGCAGCCAGGCGTGGGCTGCCGGGGTCGCGCGGGGGATCCACCGGCTGGGCAAGTAGCGCCTGCACGACATGCCTGCCAGGAGGCGCCCGCGATAGACCGGGCGCCTCCTGGCCTCCTGCGCCCGGCGCAGGCCCCTCCTTCCTCCTAGTGCACCGACAAACCCAACTGGTGCAAGCGCATCATGCCCAGCGCGCAAGGCGCACATACGATGGGGACGGTTGGGAAGGAGCGTTGCGGGGAAGCCAGATGAGCAGCGTCGCACCGGGACGACCGTCCGCGAAGCGCTTCCTCTCCCGCCGGGAGGTGGCCCTGCTCTTCGACGTCTCCGCGCACACCATCTACCGCTGGACCCGGGAGGGACGGCTGCCCTACATCATGACCCCCGGGGGGAGACGGCGGTACCCGAAAGAGGAGATCGACCGCCTGGCGGCGACCTGGCTGCGGGTCCGTCGCGGTGAGGAGCGCGAGCCCAACGAGCGCTGCGCATAGCAAGGGACGAACGGGAGGGACCGCTGATGGACAGACGTTGGATCCTGCGAGCCGGGCTGGCGGCGGCCATCGTCCTCGCCTTTGTGGCGGGGTCGGTGGCCCTGGTGAGGGCGCAGGCGGACCAGCGGGCGCAGTGGGCCCGCTCCGGGCACGCCAACCGGGAGCTGGCCCGCCTGGAGGCGACGGTGGAGCAGCGGGGGCCGACCGCGGCGCACTGCGGCCGCTGCCATGCGGAGCAGGGGTACCTGACCTGGCTGCCGCAGCTGGAGAAGGGCGACCCCGGCCTCATCATCAGGCCCGACGGAAGCCCCGCCGACGTCGCCTACCTCTCCAACCTGGGGCTGAACCGGTTCTCCGTGCGGCCGGTCACCTGCGCCGCCTGCCACAAGCCGGACTACACCCTGCGGGTGACCGCCACCACCCCCGTCCTGCCGGCGGGGTTCCGCGCGGTGGGCGTGGGCCTGGGCGCGCAGTGCATGACCTGCCACAACACCCGCAACGGGGCCATCACCTGGAACGCCTCCGACCCCAGGCGCTACACGGCGCCGCACACCGCGGCGCAGGCCGACGTGCTCATGGGCAAGAACGCCTTCTTCGTCCCGCCTGCGGAGGCCAGCATCTCGCCCCACGCCACCTTCATCGGCGACGCCTGCGTGACGTGCCACGTGCGGTTCAACAAGGAGAGCCACACCTTCAAGGCCCCGCAGGGGGTGTGCATCCGCTGCCATGGGGCTGATGTGACGGCGGCGCGGGTGAAGAGCAGCACCGAGACGCTGCTGCACGAGGTGGAGAAGGCCATCGCCGCCCGCGTGATGGCGGCCAAGGACCGGATCGCCGTCATCCGCAACTGGGACCCCCAGACCGACCGGTACACGGACAACTACAGGGTGGACCCGGCGCAGATCGTCTCGGTGAACCTCGTGGAGATCCACGGGCAGCAGGGCCTGAAGTTCAACCTGCGCACCGGCGGAGCCTGGTACAGCCAGCTGGGCAGCGTGGCGGACGCCGCCGGGAAGCCGGTCTTCGCCACCAGCGACCCCATCGTCCGCGCCGGCTGGAACTACTTCCTCATCGAAGGCGACGACAGCTTCGGTGTGCACAACCCGCGCTTCGCGCGGACGGTGCTGCTGGCGACGCTGGATGCCCTGAAGTAGACGCTCCCCATGCCCCTCCCCGCGATCCGCAGCCCCAGGGTCGCGGGGAGCGGCATCTCCGGGGGGAAAGGGGGTGGGCGGATGCGGGTGATCCCGTACGCAGAGGTCGTCGCCGCCACAAGGCAGCTCTGCCTGGAAGCGGCGATCCGTCTCCCCGCAGACGTCTGGGAGGCGCTGCGGGCGGCGCGGCAGCGGGAGCACTCACCGCTGGGGCGCCGCGTGCTGGACGAGATCCTGGAGAACGACGAGCTGGCGGCGCGGGAAGCGGTCCCCATGTGCCAGGACACCGGGACGGCCGTGGTCTTTGCCGAGCTGGGTGAGGACGCCCGCGTCGAAGGCGGGCTCTCCGAGGCGATCAACGAGGGCGTGCGGCAGGGCTACAGGGACGCTTACCTGCGCAAGTCCATCGTCGGCGATCCGCTGCGACGGCGGAACACCGGCGACAACACCCCGGCGGTGGTGCACGTCGACCTGGTGCCCGGCGACCGCCTGCGCCTGACGCTGCTGCCCAAGGGCGGCGGGGCGGAGAACATGAGCCGGGCCACCATGCTCGCCCCCGCCGAGGGGGAGCGCGGCGTCCGCGCCTTCGTCCTGGAGACGGTGGAAGCCGCCGGGCCCAACGCCTGCCCGCCGGTGATCGTGGGGGTGGGGGTGGGCGGGACCTTCGACACGGTGGGGCTGCTGGCCAAGCGGGCGCTGCTGCGACGCGTGGGGGAGCGTCATCCCGACCCCTACTACGCGGCCATGGAGGAGGAGCTGCTGGAGGCCATCAACGGCCTCGGCCTGGGACCGATGGGCTACGGCGGCACCGTCACCGCCTTCGACGTGCACATCGAGGCCGCGCCCTGTCACATCGCCAGTCTCCCCGTGGCCGTCAACCTGCAGTGCCACGCCGCGCGGGTGGCCCGGGCGGAGGTGTGAGATGGCTGAGGCCGAGATGGCGGTGCGACGCCTGACCACTCCCTGGTCCGACGAGACCGTGGAGAGCCTGCGCGCCGGCGACCAAGTCCTGATCAGCGGCGTCATCTACGGCGCGCGCGACGCGGCGCACAAGCGCATGGTGGAGAGCCTGGACCGCGGCGAGACGCTGCCGGTCGACCTGCGCGGCCAGGTGATCTACTACGTGGGGCCGACACCGGCACGCCCGGGGGAAGTGATCGGCTCGGCAGGACCGACCACCAGCGGCCGCATGGATGCCTACAGCCCCACGCTGCTGGCCCACGGGCTGAAGGGGATGATCGGCAAGGGGTACCGCGCGGCGGCGGTGCTGGAGGCGCTGCGGCGGCACAAGGCGGTCTACCTGGCCGCCACAGGCGGGGCCGGGGCGCTGCTGGCCCGCCGCATCCGCCGTGCCGACGTCGTGGCCTACGCCGACCTGGGACCGGAAGCATTGTTCCGCTTTGAGGTGGAGGAGTTCCCGGCCATCGTCGTCAACGACGCGCACGGAGGCGACCTTTACGCTGAAGGCCGGAAGGCGTACCGCCGCGTGGTACTCGCGTAGCCCATCGGGTCTGCGCCCGATGTTGCCCGCCTGCACCGTTCCGTAGACTGGACCTGCCGACCGGGGGCGGCGGAGCACGCAAACCGTGGAGATCGTCACCCACGACCTCGTCATCCTGGGGGCCGGGCTGGCCGGCCTGCGGGCGGCACTGGAAGCCGCAGCCGTCTCCCGGGGCGCGCTGGACATCGCCCTGGTTTCCAAGGTCCAGCTGATGCGCGCCCACTCCGTGGCCGCGGAGGGCGGCACGGCGGCGGTATTGCGTCCCGAAGAGGGGGACAGCCTCGAGCTGCACGCCTGGGACACCGTGAAGGGCAGCGACTTCCTGGCCGACCAGGACGCGGTGGACCTCTTCGTCCGCACCATGCCCGAGGAGATCCTGCGGCTGGAGCACTGGGGGCTGCCCTGGTCCCGCCGCCCCGACGGGCGCATCGCCCAGCGCCCCTTCGGCGGCCACTCCTTCCCCCGCGCCGTCTACGCCGCAGACAAGACCGGGTTCTTCGAGATGCAGACCCTCTACGACACCCTGCAGCGCCACGTCCAGATCCGGCGCTACGACGAGTGCTTCGTCACCGCCCTGGTTGCCGAGGAGGGCTCCTACCGCGGCCTGGTGGCCATGGACATGAAGAGCGGCAGGTTGCTGGCGCTGCGCAGCAAGGCGCTCATCATCGCCAGCGGCGGGGCGGGCCGCCTCTACCACTTCACCACCTATTCGCAGACGGTCACCGGCGACGGCCTGGCCCTGGCGTACCGCGCCGGGATCCCGCTGAAGGACATGGAGTTCGTCCAGTTCCACCCCACGGGGCTGGTGCCGTCGGGCATCCTCATCAGCGAGGCGGCGCGCGGCGAGGGCGGCTACCTGATCAACCGGGAGGGCGAGCGGTTCCTGGAGCGCTACGCCCCGCAGCGGATGGAGCTGGCACCGCGGGATATCATCTCCCGCTCCATGATGATGGAGATCGAGGCCGGCCGGGCGTACCCCCGGCCAGACGGCCTGGACCACCTGCTGCTGGACCTGCGCCACCTCGGTGCGGCCAGGATTAACGAACGCCTACCCTTCATCCGGGAGCTGGCCATCAAGTTCGCCGGCATCGACCCCATCGAGCAACCGATTCCCGTGCGGCCGGTGGCCCACTACTCCATGGGCGGCATCCACACCGACCTGCGCGGGGCCACGCCGCTGCGGGGCATCTGGGCGGCCGGCGAGGCGGCGTGCATCTCTGTCCACGGGGCCAACCGCCTGGGGACCAACTCTACGGCGGAGTGCCTGGCCTGGGGGCGCTTCGCCGGAGCGGACGCAGCACACTTCGCCGCGGAGGCCGAGCTCCTGCCGCTCCCCGAAGGCGCGGTGGCCGACGAGGAGCGGCGCCTCTCCCAGCTCTTGCGGGCGGAGGGGACGGAGAGCCCCTACGAGATCCGCGCTGCCCTGCAGGAGACCATGGACCGCCACGTGGGCGTCTTCCGCACGGCCGAAGGGCTGGCCCAGGCACAGCAGCGGATCAAGGAGCTGCAGGAGCGGGCCCGCCGGCTGCGGGTGACCGACCGCGGCCGCATCTACAACACCGATCTGGTGACCTGCCTGGAGCTGCAGAACCTGCTGGACGTCGCCGAGGTGGTCGTGGCCGGCGCTCTGACGCGCACCGAGTCGCGGGGCGCCCAGGCGCGGCGCGACTTCCCCCGGCGGGACGACGCGCGCTGGCTGGTGCACACCACGGCCGTGCGCACGCCCGACGGGCCGCGGCTGTCCACGTGGCCGGTGTCGATCACGCGCTGGCAGCCGGTGGAGCGCACCTATTGATGGTGACGCCTGCCGAAGCACCCTGCGGAATGTACGGCGACATGCGATGCGAAATCCTCTGCTGAAACACGCCTCTGAAACACGCCTCCTGAGGTGAGACGATGCGTAGCGCTGAGGCGGTACGGTTGCACACCCCGCGGCGGCGGCTGGGGGTGCGGGGGTGGGTGTACGCCGGCCGGTACGGGCTTGACCGGTACCTGTACGTTTTGCAGCGGGTCAGCGGCCTGGGACTGGTCCTCTATCTCTTCCTGCACATCTACGAGACCGGCGTGCGCCTGCGGGGCGAGGTGGCCTGGACGGCCACCATGGCCCTCTTCCGCCATCCGGTCTTCGTCTTCCTGGAGTTCGTCGTCTTCGCAGGCTTCGTCTACCACGCCCTCAACGGCCTGCGCCTGATCGTCGCCGAACTGGGATGGTTGCTGGGCGCGCCGGCGCGTCCCGTCTACCCGTACCGCAGCTCGTTGCGCCGCCACCGGCCCTGGGTTTACGCGCTGATGCTCCTCACCGGCGTCCTGCTGGCCCTGGCCGCCGCTGACATCTTCGCCTTGCCGGGTTGATGGGGGAAGGACCGCGGCACGTGCAACGACATGTGAGGGGATCGACGGACCGTCGTTGCAGGCACACGTGGCTGCAGCGGCAGGGGAGACGTCGTCATGCGTGAGTCTCGCTGGTGGCTGATCTCGCTGGGGGCGGCGGCGCTGATGGCGGTCCTGCTTACCGTCCATATGGGCCTGATGCACCTGACCGGCCTGCTGCGCGCAGCCGGCGTCGATCTGGGCGACGTGCGCTCCTTCGCCGCGGTGACGGCCCGCGGGCGTAGCGCGGCGCAACTGGTCTTCTACCTGCTCTTCCTGGCCGCCGCCCTCTACCACGGGCTCTACGGGCTGCGGAGCGTCCTGCTGGAGGTCACACCCCCCAGGGCGCAGGGGCTCCTCGCCGGCCTGGTGCTCCTGGCCGGGCTGGTGGCCTTCGCCTACGGGGCCTACGTTACCGTGAGGACGTTTACCGGATGAGCGCCGCAGGCAGGATGGGGAATCAAGCCGCAGCGGACTCGGCCGGAGCGGCCGTGACTCTGCGCGTCTTCCGCTTTCACCCGGAGGCCGCTGCTTCCCCGGGGTATCAGGACTACCGGGTGCCGGCCGCCCCGGGCATGACCGTGCTCGACGCTCTGGTCTACATCAAGGAGCGCCTGGACCCAACCCTGGCCTACCGCTCCTCGTGCCGTATGGGCATCTGCGGGTCCTGCGGCATGTTCATCAACGGCTTTCCCCGGCTGGCCTGCCAGACGCAGGTGCACACTCTCGGCTCCGTGGTGCAAGTGGAGCCGCTGCCCAACTACCCCGTCGTGCGCGACGTCGTACCCGACCTCGAGCCGATGGTGGCGCGCCATGCTGCGGTACGTCCCTTCCTCATCCGGCAGGACGGGGAGCGGGAACCTCCTCCCGCGGAGTACCTGCAGACACCGGATGAGCTGGAGGCCTACCTGCAGTTTGCCTACTGCATCAAGTGCGGCCTCTGCCTGGCCGCCTGTCCCACCGTGGCCACCGACCCGGGCTTCACCGGCCCGCAGGCCCTGGCCCAGGCCTACCGCTACTGCGCCGACTCCCGCGACGACGGCTTCGAAGCGCGACGCGCCGCCGTGGACAGCGCGCACGGGATCTGGCGCTGTCACCTGGCGGGGGCGTGCACGGAAGCCTGCCCCAAAGGCGTGGACCCGGCCCTGGCCATCCAGCTGCTGAAGCGCCTGGTGGTGGCTGCCACGCTGGGCCTCGGCCGGCGGCGTCCCGCCCCTCTAGCTCCGCCCCCGGTGGCGGCGCAGCGGCGTCCCGACATCCCCGCCCCTCCGCCTCCAACCGTGGGTGCAAGGCCTGCACACGGCGGGGATACGACCACGCTGAGGGGCGGCGGGGAAGTCGCCTCACCAGGGGACGGTGGCGGGGGAGGCGCCTCGCCGCGGAATCCCGCCGCCGGCGCGGTCTGATGGCGAACATCTGCTCGCGGTTCATACATTCTTCGCCCGATGGCCGTCCCGGTCCGAGATCGGTACCGTAGACGGTACAGGCGGTCTCTAGCGCGGTGGCACTTCCGCCCGACGCGGCCCTCGATCGGCTCAGGAGGAGGTGAGAGACGGTTACAGGCGGTAGCGGGAAGGGGATTCTGT
>JBBIIQ010000092.1:0-4712 GCA_037446405.1 Armatimonadota bacterium
AGGCCATGGTGCAGGTCTGGCAGCCGATGCAGCGGTTGATGTTGAAGACGGCGGCAAACTGGAAGCGGGGGTGGCGCTCGGCGAAGCGGTAGGCCATAGGCCGGCCGAGGTGCCAGTTGTAGACGTCAGGCATCGCCCCTCCCCTCCTGCAGCGCAGGCTCCCGGCCCCATCCGGCCAGGACCTCGGCGATCAGGCGCCTGACGTCCTCCTCCCCGCGCGCCCGGTAGACCAGGTGTGGAGCCCGGTAGAAGGGGTTGCGGAAGAGGGCCAGCAGCCTCCGCTCGTCCCACCCCTGCAGCAGGTACTCCTGCACAAACGTCCGCGCCATCTCCTCCAGCGCGCCGTCTGCCGCCGGTAGGGCGACGCCCACCAGCGCCAGCGGGTCGTCGGGCTCGAAGGGCTTGAGCGGCATCGCCCTCACCGCCTCCGCACCTGCACCAGCGCACCCGAAAGGTAGCGGCGCATGAACTCGCTCTCCCGCCCGGGGGAAAACCCGGTGCGCGCCGGCTCCCACAGCCCCCTGCCGCCGACGGCGCCGTCCTCCGCCTTGGTGATCTTCACCAGCGTCTCCTTGGGCACGGTGTTCACCGCATGGTTGTCCGCCTCGCCCCCGAAGATGAAGGCCACCGCGCCCTTGGACTTGTGGAAGAGGGTGTCGGTCTGGTGCATGGGCATCAGCCAGTCGCGGGTCACCGACTGCTGGCTGCCGTAGCGGAGATTGGCCTGGTAGCCGGTGTCCGCCGAGCGGGCTAGCCCGTCCGCCCGGGTCTCGTGGGCGCGCACCGACTTCTCCGTGGCCATGAAGGGGGCATGCTTCATCATCAGGACGTTGTAGGGGTAGGCGGGGTTGTAGCGCGCCCGTACCATGCAGCGGGCGACGCGGTAGAAGGGGTCGCCCGGCTTCCAGCCGATGTAGGGCCGGTCGGCGGCATAGGCGTCCACGTAGACGTAGTCCCCGTCGTTGACCCCCAGGTCCCGCGCCGCCTGGGGGTTGATGTGCAGCTGGTGCTCGCCCACGCCGGGCGTGCGCCGGTCCAGCCGGTAGGGATCGCCGAAGTTGGAGTCCCAGATCATGTTCCAGTCCACGGTGCTCCAGGAGGAATGCACGCGGTGCCGGGTCTTGGGCGTGAGGAGGTAGAAGCGGTAGCCCTGCTCCCAGAGGGGGTTCTTCGTCCGCTTCACCTCCCGCCACGGCAGCTTCACGTTGCGCACCGTGCGCTGGTCCCAGTGCAGGGCGTCGGGGGGGATGCCGTAGTCGTCGGGCCGCACCAGGGGGTTGGTGGTGACGATGACGTTAGGCAGGTAGGGCGTGGCCTCCGGCCCCTCGCGGTGCACGATGAAGTTCTCCCCGTACTCGATGGCCTCTGGCAGGTCGCAGTAGCTGTTCAGCCGGCCGGTGTCGGTGTAGAAGGGCTCGCTGTCGTGGACCTGCTCGTAGAACGGCACCCGGGGATAGGTGCGAAAGAGCATGAGGGCCGCGCCGGGCTCGCCGTACCGGCCAGCGAGGATGTCCCCCACCCGGTAGCCGACCGTGGAGGTGGCGCTGTCCAGGATGCGCTGGATGTAGACCTCGGGGCGGCGCTCCAGCAGGAACGTGAAGTAGTCGCGGAAGCGCCGGTCGCCGGTCAGAGCCGCCAGCTTCGCCGCCACCTCGGCGATGATCACACCGTCGTCCTTGGTCTGGTAGAGGGGCTTGATGCCCCCCTTCCAGATCTGCAGGAAGGGGTTGGAGCAGGACGCGGTCAGCTCGTAGGTCTGGAACTCCACCCAGGAGTTGGCCGGCAAGATGACGTCCGCGTACTCGGCGCTGGCGGTCATCTCGATGTCCTGGTTGATGATGAGCTCCACCCGGGGGTTGACGTTCTTGATGACCCCGTAGGCCCACTTGGCGTTGTTCAGGATGTTGACGTTGTTGTACCAGATGACCTTGGTGGGCGTGGGCATGTGGGTCTGCCCGGTGAAGACCTTGCGCCCCGCCTTGGGCGTCTCCACGATCAGCGGCACGTCCCCGTGGTCCCAGTAGGCCGGCTCCTCGTCCTTGAGGTACTTCTTCACCTTGATCTGCCGCCCGGGCGTGGTCGGGTCCAGCGCCGGGGTGAAGGGGTCCTCGAAGAGCCACCCCGTGATCCCCGGACCCGTCCAGGGAGACCCCTGGAAGATGCCGGCCTTGTAGTTGCCGGCCCAGGTGTGGCAGCCCGCGCCGGGGACGCCGATGTTCCCGGTGAGCATCAGCGGCAGGTAGAAGGCGCGATTGGCCAGGGTGGCGTGGAACCAGTGGTTGATCCCCTCGCCGATGTGAATGGCCACCGGCTTGATGGTGGCCATGTCCCGCGCCAGGCGGCGGATCATCTCCTTGGGAGTCTGGGTGATCTCGGCCACGGTGTCCAGGTCGTAGTCGCGCAGGTGGTCGCGGTAGGCCTGCCACAGGGTGAGGCACTCCACCTCCCGGCCGTCGACGAGCTTCACCCGGCCGCGCCAGCCCAGGTCGGGATCCAGGCCGGCCCGGGCCATCCGCTCGCCCACCTGGTCGCGGGTGAGCGGCTGCAGCCGTCGCGTGCGGCGGTCGAAGATGACGAAGTCCCCCAGCTGCGCGTACTGGTCCGGCCGCAGGTTCTGCCGCGTGAAGCTGGGACCCTGCGGGTCCAGCCCGGGGCGGTAGTCGGGAAAGACCTCGGCGGCGCGCAGCCGCTTCAGGGTGTCCCGCCGGATGAGCAGGGGGAGGTCCGTGAACCGCTTGACGAAGGCTTCGTCGTACCAGCGGTTGTCCATCATCAGCCGGGTGATGCCCAGGAAGAGCGCGGTGTCGGTCTGCGGGCGGACCGGCATCCAGTAGTCGGCCTTGACCGCGGGCGGGCTGTACTCGGGGGTGATGACGACGATGCGCGCGCCGCGCTCCATCAGCTCGTTGAAGAAGTGGGATTCCGGCATCTTGTTCTCGATGAGGTTCTTGCCGACCTGGATGTGCAGGCGCGCGTGGCGCAGCTCGTTGAAGTCCACGTCCGAGGCCTGCAGGCCGTGAACGAAGGGCTGCCCGGGGGCCTGGTCGCCGTGCCAGGTGTAGTTGCTCCACTTGCGGGCGCCCAGCGCCTCGTCGGGACCGACGCCGCGCACGTGGGCATCCAGCAGCGCCATCATGTTGGCCGCCCGCCACAGGCCGTACTTGCCGATGACCCCCAGCAGCCCCATCCCGCCGCGGAACTTGAAGGTGCGCACCCCCGCCCCGTGCATCGCCTCCACCATCTCCGGAGGGTAGCCCTGGGCCAGGAGCCGCCGTGCACCGTCCGCGCCGCTGTAGCGCCGGGCGATGGCGATGAAGGCCCTCCCGATGTAGTCGTAGGCCTGCTCCCAGGAGACCCGCTCGAACGTATCCGTCCCCCGGCTGTCGAAGCGGTACTGTGCCCGCAGGGCAGGGGTGAGCTCGGGAAAGCCGTCGTCCGCCCACGCCCTCCACCCGCGGCGCACCATGGGGTGCTTCAGGCGGTACGGCCCGTAGACGCGGCGGTGGAAGGTGTAGCCCTTCAGGCAGCCGCGCGGGTTCCAGTGGGGCGTGGCCCTGTTCCCGTAGAGGTCGGCGTAGCGCTGCACGTCGTAGTTCTGCTCGATGCGCATGATCACGCCGTTGCGCACGAAGGCGCGCAGGCGGCAGTGGTGGGTGTCGTTGGGCGAGCAGACGAAGGTGAAGCTGCCGTCATAGCGGTACTGGTCGCGGTAGACCTTCTCCCAGTCGCGGTCGGGGTAGAAGCCCAGGGGGTTGTCGATGGTCGCCAGCGGCTGGAGCAACCGCAGCGGCAGCGCCTGGGCCAGCACCAGGCCGCCGACCGCGGCGCCGGCGGATTCCAGGAACTCCCGCCGGGTCAGGCCATCCCGGGGGCGGGCGTCCTGCGTCGCTCCGGCCTCCGCTGCCTGGGGATCCCCTCGCTGCTCATCCATGCGCGCCTCTCCCGCAGTCCGATCCCACGTCCTCCCGCGGTCGCGCCGCGCCGCGGGAACGCCTCCCGGGCCGTTGTGCCTTCAGCAGGAACGAGCAGCACGGGTCGCCTCGCAGCATCCACCCGCGCTGCTCCACCGCCGCCCCGACGAGCCTGTGCAGCAGCTCGCGGGTGATCCCGCAGATCTGGGGGAATTCCCCGGCCAGGGCCAGCAGCGGGCAGTCGCGGAGGACAACCTCGTAATCGCCGCCCACCGACCTGACCTCCGCCGTCCGGGCATCTTCCAGCAATGCCCCCAGGGCGGCGGTGATGCGCGCTTCCAGGGACGGCAGCGCCAGGATGTCCCCGTGCCGCCGGGCAATCTCGGCGGCGGCGGCCTCAGCGATCCGCCGCGCCTGGCGCGCTCCCCGCCCGCCCACAGTGCGCAGGACGGCGCCCAGGATGGCGGCGTAGCTCTCCAGGGCCTGCTGCGGGGCAGCCGGGGAGGGCTCGTAGACAATGGGCGGACGTCCCGCCCGGCCCCGCAGCAGGCGTTCCCGCACGGCTCCGTCGCGCTCCAGGATGGTCAGGTGCTGGCGGAGCGCGGAACGGGAGAGGCCCGTGGCCTGCTGCAGGTCGCGCAGCGTCGCCCCGCCACGCCCCCTGATGAGGCGGAGCAGGTGCGAGCGCGTGGGGTGTCGATCGATCACACCGTGAGCCTCCTCGGTCCGGCGGGGCTGCGCCCAGGGGTTGTGGCCGTTGAAACGGCCGAATCTTACCGCCAGCCTAGGCATGCTGCCGGG
>JBBIIQ010000092.1:4722-7942 GCA_037446405.1 Armatimonadota bacterium
AATCGGGCGGGGAGTGTATTTTGGGGCTGACGGCGGCGCCTTTAGGAGGGATCAGCGAACACCTGTTGGCGATTGACGGCTGGATCAGGGGATGATTATGTAGAGAAGCCAGCGGTTGCGGTCGCCTGGATTGAGAGGACGAGGCCCTTCGGGGTCAGATCCGATCTCTCCGAGCGGTGCGCGCCGCTGGCGCTTGCTTCTTCCGGTGTTGCCTGGCCCCCCGCGGATTCCGGGGTGCGCTGCGGCGCTCAGTGCGCCGGGCCGCGGCAAGCGGAGCAGTACCGGGTGACGATGTGCACCGCCCGGGCGCTCTCGCCTCCCAGAAGCGCAGCGACCCGCTCCAGCATCGGCTGGGGCGCGATCGGCCCGCCGCAGGCCGCACACCGGCCGTAGTGCGCCCGGGCCAGGGCTTCCCTGCCGCGAGGAAGGACCGAGAGGTCCGTCTTGCGGTACAGGGCCAGGGTGTCTGGCTCGGGACACGCCGGGAGGCACCGTCCGCAGGCGGTGCACAGCGCGGGGTCAAATGTCAGGGTGGCCTCACCTGTCAGGGTGGCCTCACCGTCGCGCTCCAGGCGAAGGGCCCCCGGGCCGCAGGCCGCCGCGCATCCGCCGCAGAGCGTGCAGCCGGCACGAACCTGAACGAGGCCGAAGGGCGATGCCAGGTGATCGACCACGAGGGAGGACGCGCCGAGGCGCTCACCCAGGGCCACCAGCACACGGGCCCGGGAACGGTGGGCGAAGGAGTTCGCCACCGCTGGAGTCGCCGGCGCCGCCTGTGCGGGCGCAGGCGCGGACGCCCTGCCTGCGGCTGCGGGCGCGGAGGCCCTCTCTCCCCGCGGGGGCACCGGGAGCATCTCTACGGGCGTGGTCCGCAGGGCCCGCAGCAGGGCAGACGGCTCGGCCGGGAGCAGCGCGACCCGTCCCGGATGCTCTCCTGCCTGCCTGAGGACCTCCCGGCAGAAGTCCACCCGCCCCTCGATCTGGGCCACAGAGGTGGCGCCACATGCCTGGGGGCAGGAGACAACTCCCACCACCGCGGCGCCGAGGTTCAGGAAGGCCAGCAGCCAGACGGGCGGCACCATCCCCAGGGAGGGAACCTCCAGAGGAAGCCAGTGCGCCGGGTAGGATGCTCCCGTCCCGGCCAGCGCCTGCAGCGCGGCGGCCCCGTGCCGGCAGGCAACCAGGATGGCCCGGGGGGCCAGCTCTCCGGGACGAGCCCCCAGGAGCGCGCCGACGTACGCCTCCACCTGTCCGGCCGTCCAGCCGGGCAGGTCGATGGCCTCGCGGGGGCAGGCGATTACGCAGGTCCCGCAGGAGGTGCAGCGCGACTTGTCCAGCCGGATCTCGCCGTCCTCGAGGCGCAACGCCTGGTGCGGACAGGCGCCCAGGCACTCCCGGCAGCCGTCCTCGGCGTGGCAGTGCTCCACCGCGACAGCTGGAACCGCCTGGTACTCCAGGAGTGAGAGGCTGAGGAGGGCGCGCCGGCTCACCGCCGCCGGCAGCAGCGGTTTCAGGTTCTCGGGACGGCTTGCTGTGAAGGCCCGCGCCCGGGCCACCGCCGCGGCCAGGAGGATCCCGGCCTTGCGCGTCGCCTCCTCGCGGGAGTGGACGCGGACGGCGGAGGCCCCCAGGTCGACCACCTCGACTCCCAGAGGGTCGAGGCCGGCCTTCCGCACCTCGGCCTGGAGTTCCGCCGCGGCATAGCCGCGCCGACACAGCCCCAGGACCAGCCGGGCTGCTCCGCTGGCGCGGAGGGCGGCACTGATCCGCCGGGGCTGGCGGCAGGCGTCCTCGACGATGCTCACGTGCACGGGCGGGACGGTCGTCACCAGCCCCTCCCGCACGGCGCGCACACCGAAACCGCCACAGGTCTCGCCGAGGTGCGCGCACAGCAGGACCGCCACCGGCAGGTGGGCATCGCCCCGCGCTGCGGGCGGGTTCACCGTACCCCTCCTCCCTCCGCCTCACCGCCCCCGGCATCCACGGCCCAGGCCAGCAGGAGGTCGACCAGGTCCTGATCGTGGTGGATGAAGGCGGCGGCCGCCCCGGCCACCTCGCCGTACCACCCCCGGGGATCGGCCCGCTGCACCTCCCGGGCGAACCGTGCAACCCACCGCCCCAGGTGCTGCCGCAGGAACTGCCGCTGGCGCAGCAGGAGACGTCTCCCCTCCCCTTCCTGCCCGTTCCTCCAGGCCGCGCGCTCCCGGTCGCAGAGGAAGGCCACGAACTCCATCTCCACCGCGGCATGGTCCGGCAGCTCCCCGGCCGCAGGGTGCAAAGTGACCCCCTCGTCGGCGTACTCCCGCTCCAGGGCCGCAGTCAGAGCCGCGGCCTCCGCAGGATCGAGGGCGAGCTGGTGGGACTCGTGTGGAGCGCAGATGACGCGGCCGGCGACGAACAACCGGCTGAAATCCGCCTGCAGCGTGCCAGCCTGTCCTGCTGCCAGCCGCACCGTGCGCACGAGCGACCGCCACCGGGGGTAGATGGCCAGGCCGGCGAAGGTGTCGCCGGCCCGCTCCTGGCGGCGGGCGGCCTGTGCCATCCTCTCTAGCCGCTCGGGCGTGGGGAAGAGAAAGGCCCGCCCCAGCAGCCGGTAGACCTCGCCGCGCCAGCGGCCCAGCGCGGCCAGGGAGATCAGAGGATGTCCCCGGTTCCTCCCGCCGTCAGCGCGGCCGGGGGCGGACCGGTGGCGAGGCGTTGCGGCTGCCGGGGAGGAGCTCATACACCACCGCCGAGAGGAACATCAGCATGATCCCCAGGATGAAGAAGGCCGGCAGGTAGGGGATCTCCGCGGGCAGCCCCGCCGGCGCGGCGGTGAGCTGGGAGACCCCCGGGATGGGCAGGCGCAGCCCCAGCGCGAAGCTGGTGGCCGCGAACACCACCCCCGCGAGCACCGTCAACCGTGTGAGGAACGCACGCATGACCTACCCCTCCACTCCCTCTTCCGGGAGCTCGATAATCGGGAAGATCTTGGAAAACACCATGTACATCAAGGTACCCAGGCCAAACAATCCGAAAATGATACCATACTCCACCCAGGTGGGGCTGTACGTCCCCGGCGGGTACGGCAGCAGGGTGCCGTGCGTCTGCGAGGGGACCACGATGAGCAGCCGTTTGCCCACCGCGGCCACGTTGGCCAGCACGCCGCCCAGAACGATGCGCCACAGCTCGTAGCGCTGCCGCATGAACTGCCGTAACTTCAGAACGACGGCGACCACCA
>JBBIIQ010000093.1:0-7788 GCA_037446405.1 Armatimonadota bacterium
AGGGCCAGCCGCTGCAGCGCCTCCACGTCCAGCGCCACCGCCTCCCCCGCGGAGGAAGCCACCGCCTCACCGGCGGACGGCCCGGGCTCGCGCTCCTGCAGGCGGCGGAAGCGGGCCTCCAGGAGGGCGCGCACCCGCGGCGGGAGAGCGACGGCGTCCACGGGTTTGGCCACGAAGCCGCTGGCCCCCGCCGCGAGCGCGGCCGCCCTGGCCTCCGGGCCGTCGTCGGCCGTGACGATGAGGAGGGGCACGCCGTCGGCAGCGAGCAGCGCCCGGGTCTGCGCCAGCACGTCCAGGCCGTCCGCGTGGGGCATGTGCAGGTCCAGAAGGACCAGATCGGGCCGGAAGGTGCGGATCAGCGAGCGGACGGCCCGCGGGTCGTAGGTACTCCGCAGGTTGGTCCAGCCGGCGGCGCGCAGCACACGCTCCAGCAGGCGGACGCTGGCCTTCTCGTCGTCGACGATGAGGATGCGGGCCTCCTGCAGCGACGTCTCATCCAGCATGGACACCCTCCACCGGGCGTTGCGCCATGATGGCGGCAAAGGCGCGAATCAGCCGCTCCTCCCACTGGGTCCCCGCGCCCGCCCAGAGCAGGGCCCAGACCTCATCGGGAGAGAGCGACGGGCGGTACGGCCGGCCGGAGGTCATGGCGTCGAAGGCGTCGGCGACGGCCACGATCCGCCCGGCCAGCGGGATCTGCTCCCCGCGCGGGCCGCGGGGATAGCCGCGGCCGTCCCACCGCTCGTGGTGGGTGAGGGCGATCTCCTCGGCCATCTGCAGGAGGGGAACGCGGCTGCCGGAGAGGATCCTGGCGCCGATGACGGTGTGGGCCTTCATCATCTCGAACTCCTCTACCGTCAGCGGGCCGGGCTTGAGGAGGATGCCGTCGGGCACGCCGATCTTCCCGATGTCGTGCAGCGGGGCTGCGCGGCGGATCAGCTCCACCTGGGCCTCCGGCAGGCCCAGCGCCCGGGCCAGCAGGGCGGCGGTCTGGCCGACCCGCCGGGTGTGCCGGCCGGTGGCGTCATCGCGGTACTCGGCGGCAACCGCCAGACGCTCCAGGATCTCGATGCGCGCCTCCTCCAGCTCGCGGGTCCGCTCCCGCACCTTCTCCTCCAGCAGGCGGTTGTGCTCCTGGAGCTGGCGGTGCAGGCGCCGCGTCTCGAGCAGGTTGCGGATGCGCAGCAGGACCTCCGTGGAATCGAAGGGTTTGGTCAGGAAGTCCTTCGCCCCCGCCGCCAGCGCCCGCCGTTTGGCCTCCGGGGTGATGTCGGCGGTGAGGATGAGCACCGGCAGGTAGCTCCCCGCGGGGATGTGCGGCCCGAGGTGCTCCATCACGGCAAAGCCGTCCAGGTGGGGCATGTGCAGGTCCAGCAGGATGAGGTCGGGGGAGGCGGCGCGGTACAGCGGAAGGACCTGGCGCGGATCCGTGGTGCTGAGGACGCCGCTGTAGCCAGCCTGCTCCAGCAGGCGCGTCAACAGCAGGACGTTGGCTTCTTCGTCGTCGACGACGAGGATGACCGCGCGCCTACGTGACTCGTCCGACATGGCGTCCCTCCACCCCGCGCAGCATCTCTCCCAGGGTGCGCAGCAGCTGCTGGATCTCGATGGGCTTCCGCAGCAGGCCCGCGGCTCCGATGGCCAGGAGGCGCTCTGCCTGCCCGCTGCTCGGGTCGGCGGTGATGATCACCACCGGGATGGCCCGGGTCCGCGGGTCGGCCTGCAGGCGGCGGAGGACCTCTTCCCCTGACAGGTCGGGCAGGTGCATGTCCAGCAGGATGAGGTCGGGACGGTGCTGCCGGGCCAGGTCCAGCCCCATCCGGCCCTGCATCGCGGCCAGCAGCCTGATCGGCGGCCGATCCTCCAGGATGCGCTGCAGCAGCTCCACGTTGGCCAGGTTGTCCTCGATGTGCAGGATGGTCCCGGCGGCAACACCGAGGGCCTCCTCCCCGGGCGCAGGCAGGCTCTCCTCCCACAGGCGCTCTCCGCGTTGCGGCGGGCTCTCCGCCAGAGGCAGCTCCACCCAGAAGGTGCTGCCCTGCCCCACCGCGCTCTCCACGCCCATCTCCCCGCCCATCACCTCCACCAGCCCTTTGGAGAGGGCCAGTCCGATGCCCTCCCCCTCCACCCCGGTCTGCTCGGCGCCCAGGCGGGCGAAGGGGACAAAGAGCTGGTCCAGCTTGTCCGGGGGAATCCCCCGCCCGGTGTCCCGCACGCTGAAGCGCAGCCAGCCCCGGCGGGAGGGCTCGCAGGAGACGGTGACGCTGCCGCCGGGGACGTTGTACTTCACGGCGTTGGAGAGGAGGTTGAGCAGGACCTGCTTCAGGCGCTGCAGGTCGGCCAGGACGAAGGCGTCACCGTCGACCGCCCCGCTGCTGAGGCGGATGTCCCGCTGGGCCGCCAGGGGGGCGATGAGGTGCAGCACCTCCTGCAGGACCCCCGCCGCGTGCACCGGCTCTGGGGAGAGGGTCAGCCGCCCGGCCTCGATGCGGGAGATGTCCAGCACCTCGTTGATCAGCTGCAGCAGGTGCCGCCCGCCCTGCAGGATGTGGGCCACGCTCTCGCGCTGCTCCGCCGGCAGCGGCTCCATCTCCAGCAGCTGGGCAAAGCCGAGAATGGCGTTGAGCGGCGTGCGCAGCTCGTGGCTCATCCGGGAGAGGAACTCGCTCTTGGCCACGCTGGCCCGCTCGGCCTCTTCCTTGGCCCGGTGCAGCTCGGCGGTGCGCTCGGCGACCCGCTGCTCCAGCTCGGCGTTCAGGCGGCGGATCTCCTCTTCCGCCTGCTGCCGTGCGGTGACGTCTCTGGCGGTGGAGACAAAATGCGTGATGCCCCCGTCCCCGCCGACGACGGGCGTGATGGTCTGTTCCGCGTAGAACACCTCGCCGTTCTTCTTCCTGTTGATCAGCACACCACGGAACACCCGACCGGCGAGAATCGTCGTCCAGAGCTGCTCGTAGATCCGCGGGTCGTTTCCCGGGGCTTTGAGGATTCTGGGGGTCTGTCCAATGACTTCCTCCCTGGTGTAGCCGGTCAGGTGTTCGAACGCGTCGTTCACGTATTCAATCACCCCATCTCGACTGGTGATCATCACCAGGTCCGCCGTCTGCTCCACGGCCCGGGAGAGCTTGCGCACCCGCTCCTCCGCCAGGCGGGCCTCCGTGATGTCATGCACGTAGAGGCGCAGGCGGCCGCGCCCCGCCAGGTGCGCCGACCGCTGGTAGAACGTCTCGCCGACCTTGATCACCCGGGTGAGCGAGCCCCGGCCCTGATCTTCCAGCTGTGCCAGCAGGGCCGGCAGGTCCGCCAGAAGCGGATGACGCCGGCCGGCGGCGCGCAGGTCGGGAAACTGCACCGTCGCCTGGGGATTCATGTAGGTGATGTTTCCGGTGAGGTCGGTCTCCACCACCGGGTCGGGATTCTGCTCGGGAAACGAGGCCAGGGCGGAGTGGCGGCGGCTGGCTCCTCTGACCAGAGCGTACAGGGAGGCGTAGAGGACGGCAAAGGCGCCCGCGGCCCCTCCCCAGACCAGCCGCCTGATACTGTTGATCCTGGTCTGCAGCGCAGTGAAGCTGCGGTAGACCTCGTAGACGCCGGCGACCCCCGGACGGCCTGGCAGCGTCACCGGCACGTAGACCTCCAGCAGGCGCCCGCGATCGCGCTCCAGGGCGTTCTCCGCCTTCTCCAGCCCGCTGACCTCGTGGACCAGGCGGCCCTGCAAGGCGTCGGTCAGCTCCCTGTTGTCCTGCAGGGGATACGACCGGCCGATCAGGTCCGCCGCGTCCGCGTAGACGACCTGGCCGCGGGCGTTCCACACCTTGACGCGCACGACGTCCGTGCCGTCCACGACCCGGCCGATGCGCGCCCGCCAGGCGGCCACCCGCGCTGGAGTCGGCGGCGCAAAGTCCTCCGCTCTCACCTGGGGGGTGATGAGCAGGTGCACCACCCGGGCCGCTTCCCGGGCGGCGTCGTCCAGGGCGCCCTGTACCATCTGCCTGCTGACGAGCCAGCCGAAGCCGGCGGCGACCAGCGCCGTCAGCAGCAGGGTGAGCAGCGTGAACTGCCCCAGCAGGGTGGCACCGCCCCACCGGCCCGCCGCTAGCCGGCGCTGCGCCCTCATCCCCCCTCCTGCAGCGCCTGCTCCAGGACGGCGAGGAACGCCCGGATGTCCAGTGGCTTGGTCAGGTACTCCCGCGCCCCCAGGGAGAGGAGGCGCGTCCGCTGCACCGCGGTGACGTCGGCGCTGATGACGATGACGGGGATGCCGGTCAGCGGTCCCTCGCTCTTCAGCCGGCGGAGGACCTCATCGCCGGAGAGATCCGGCAGGTGCACGTCCAGCAGGATGACCCGGGGGAGGTGCCGGCGGGCCAGGTCCAGGCCTTCCCGCCCCTGCGTCGCGGTGAGCAGGCGCAGGTCCGGCTGGCGCGCCACGATGCGCTGGACCAGCTCCAGGTTGGAGAGGTTGTCCTCGATGTAGAGGACGGTTCGAGCACCGTCGGGCTGGGCGGCGGATGCCGAGGCCATGGGCGGCTCCCTCCTCACTCCGGCGACAGCCCGCCCGCCGGTGCGGGAAGGAAGACGGTATCCGAGGAGCCCCCCAGCATACCCGGGGCCACCGGTCGGTGGCCCAACAGCGGGTCGGGCACAGCCGGCAGTTCCACCCAGAAAGTGCTGCCCGCACCGGGGGCGCTCTCCACGCCGATCTGGCCGTCCATGGCCTCCACCAGACGCTTGGAGAGGGCGAGCCCAAGCCCGACCCCCTCCATGCCCGCCTGCTCCACGCCCAGCCGCTCGAAGGGCCGGAACAGCCGCTCCAACCGGTCAGCGGGAATGCCCGGCCCGGTGTCGCTGACCAGGAGGCGCAGCCGGCCGGGGGCCGGCGCGTGCAGCGCCACCTCCACGCGTCCCCCGGGGCGGTTGTACTTGACAGCGTTGGAAAGGAGGTTGAGCAGCACTTGCTTCAGCCGTTGCCGGTCGGCGCGGACGCACGCCGGGGAAGCCGCCGCCTCCCCGTGGACCCGGATGTGCTTCTCCGCGGCTGCAGGCGCCATCAGGTCCAGCGCCTCCCGCACCAGCTCGCCCACCTGCACCGGCTCCAGGGAGATGGCCACGCGCCCGGCTTCGATGCGGGCGATGTCCAGGACCTCGTTGATCAGCTCCAGCAGGTGGTGGCCGGCCCTGAGGATCTGCCGCACGCTCTCCCCCTGCTCCGGCCGCAGCTCGTCCATCTCCAGGAGCTGGGCAAACCCCAGGACGGCGTGCAGGGGCGTGCGCAGCTCGTGGCTCATCCGGGAGAGGAACTCGCTCTTGGCCAGGTTCGCCCGCTCCGCCTCCGCCCGGGCCTCCAGGAGGGCCACCTCGGCGCGCTTGCGCTCCGTGATGTCCAGGGCGTGTCCCAGGATGGTGGCGGGGCTGCCGTCGGCGTCGTGGCTGATGCGCATGGCCACGGAGAACCAGCGGTAGGTCCCGTCGCGGTGCCGGTAGCGCACCTCCCGTACGGCCCCCACCTCGCGGCCGGCCAGGGCGGTGCGCCCCCCGCGCAGCCGCTGCTCGTCTGCGGCCAGCACCTGCGCCCGGTCCTCGGGGTGCATCTTCTGCAGGAAGAAGTAGGGGACGCCGACGACCTCCTCGGGACGGTATCCCAGCAGCCGTTCCAGGTTGGGGCTGATGTAGGTGACGGTGTAGTCGCGGGCGGCGGCCTGGAAGAGGATGCCGGGGCTGGTGGCGATGAGGTGCTCGAGAAACGCCTTGGCTTCGCGCAGCTCGGCGGTGCGCTCGCGCACCCGCCGCTCCAGCTGAATGTTGAGGGCGTGGATGGCCTCCTCGGCGCGCCGTCGTTCGGTGACGTCCAGAGCGATCCCCAGCACCCCCACCGTCTGGCCGGCCCCATCACGCAGCGGCTCCACGTGGGTCTGGTAGGCCCGCTCGCTCCACTCCATCTCGTAGGCCACCGACGCTCCGCCCAGCGCCGCGCGGTGCGCGGCGATGGGCGGGTAGTCCGGATCGTCGGTCCGGAAGTACTCATGCAGGTTGAGGCCGACCACCTGGTTCGGCCGCAGGCCCAGCCCGACCAGGCCGGCACCCTGCGAGGTCGTGAAGCGCAGCTCCCGGTCGGTGGTCCAGATGACGGCCGGCAGCTGCTCCACCAGCAGGCGCAGCCGCTCCTCGCTGGCGCGCAGCGCCCCTTCCGCCGCCTGAGCCTCGGCCTGGCGCTGCTGCAGGGCGTCGGCCATGTCGTCGAAGGCGCGGGCCAGCTGACCCAGCTCCCCTGCCGAGTGGGGCAGCCCGGTGCGCGCGGTCAGGTCGCCGCCGCCCAGTCGCTGTGCCGCCCGCACCAGCGCGCGGACGCGTCGTACCAGCAGCAGGTCGCCCGCCCCCCCCGCCGCGGCCAGCGTCAGGAGAACCGCCAGGAGCAGCCCGAGGAGGTTGCGCACCAGCAGGCGGGTCACCCCGGCGTAGGCGACGGCAGTAGGGATGCCGATGCTGACGAACGGCCCGCCCGGCTGCGGCGGCCGCGTCAGCGGGGCGAAGGCGTAGAGGCGCCGCACCCCGTCCACGCCCGAGACCTCCGCGGTACCCTCGCCTCCTGCGGCCAGCACCGCCCTGATGCTGGGCACATCAGGGAACGCCCGGCCCACCCACGGCTGGGGATCGGGGTAGCGGGCCAGGATCGTGCCGTGAGCGTCGACCACGTGCAGGACGGCACCCGGGGGCAGACGCGCCTCGGCGACCAGGGCGTTCAACCAGTCCAGACCGAGGGCGGCAAAGACAACGGCCTGCACCTGCCCGGCCCGGTCCAGCACGGGATAGCCAGCGTTCACCGACGCCTTCCCGGTGATCCGGCCGACCTGGTACTCGCCGAGGGCGAAGTCCCGCTTTTCCACAGCCCGGCGGAAGTAGGCGCGGTCGGCGATGTTCACCGGCGGGGTCAGGGGGAGGGCGCTGCAGAAGACATTCCCGGCGGGATCGGCCGCGCCCAGGTTGGCATAGCGGGGATAGAGGCGCAGGGTCTCCCGGAGCAGCGCACCGCAGGCGGCGTCCTGCCGCCGGGTGATCCCCGGGTGGCGGGCCAGGTCCACCAGGAGCACGCGGGTCTCGTCGATCAGCCGCAGCTGCTCCGCGGAGACCAGGCGGACCAGCTGCATGGCCTCGGCGCGGACGCCCGCCGCGGCGGCCCGCCGGTTCTCCAGGCTCGTGGAGAGCGTCAGGCCCAGCCCCGGGAGGGTGGCCAGCAGCACCAGCGCCAGCAGGCTGACCCGCACGCGGGAGAGGTCGACCCGCCGGGCAGCCCGGCGCCAGATCGGATCCCTCTCTCGGCGGCGCAGTCCCCCCATGGTCTGTTCTCGCGGAGAGCCTGCCCCTTCGCCCCGCGACACTCACCCTGACCAAGGGTCTATTCCCCACCTGAACCGGCCATAGACCGGCCCGGACCTTCCACCTGAGTGCCGCCGCTGCCGGCTGGGCCGGGAGCCGGCTGCGCCACGGCATGCCAGAAACTCTCGGCAGGGCGCTACGGCGCCGCCGGGGAAAAGCGTAGGGCAGGCCACCCGAGGAGTGAGGCCCATGGAACTGTCCGTCGTCTCCATCCTGTGGCGCCTGGCCGCCGTGCTGGTGCTCGTGGCGGCCAACGGCATGTTCGTGGCGGCGGAGTTCTCCATCGTCGCCGTGCGGCGAACGCGGCTGCTCCCTCTGGTGGAGAGCGGCTCCCCGCGGGCGCGGATGGTGCTGCGCGCCACGGACAACCTGGACCCCTACCTGGCGGCGACGCAGCTGGGCATCACCATGGCCAGC
>JBBIIQ010000094.1:0-7757 GCA_037446405.1 Armatimonadota bacterium
TGCCGCGGGCCGGAGACGCGGTGCTGGCCTACGCGCCGCCGCCTCCCCCATCGCCCAGCGCCGCCGGGACCGGGCCGCGCTGGGTGATGGTCATCGACCTGGCGAAGTGCAACGGCTGCCGGGAGTGCACGGTGGCCTGCAACCGCTTCCACTTCGTGCCACCCGGTCAGGAGTGGATCAAGGTCTACGCCAACGAGGACAACGAGACCGCGGGCCCCTACTGGTTCCCGCGCCCATGCATGCAGTGCGACGATCCGCCCTGCGTGAAGGTGTGCCCGGTGAGCGCCACCTACAAACGGGAGGACGGGATCGTCATCCAGGACCTGGAACGGTGCATCGGCTGTCGCTTCTGCATCCCGGCCTGCCCCTATTCGGCCCGGTACTTCAACTGGGGCGAGATGAAGCACTCGCCGGAAGAGCTCAGCCGGCCCTACTCCATCGAGTGGAACTACCCGCACCCGAAAGGCGTCACGGAGAAGTGCATCTTCTGCCCGGTCCTGGTCAAAGAAGGGAAGTTGCCCGCCTGTGTCCAGGCCTGTCCCATGGGCGCGCTGTACTTCGGGGACGAGACCGAGGACGCAGTGACCAACAGTCTCGGCGAGACGGTCGCATTCCGCGAGCTCCTCCAGGCGACGGGCGGATACAGGTACCTGGAGGAGCTGGGCACGAAGCCGCGCGTCTACTACCTGCCGCCGCGCAACCGCCTCTACCCGGCCCCGCCGCGGGAAGCCGCGGTCCCGGCACGGCGGTGATCGGGATCCGGACGATGAAAGGAGCCTGAGCGCGACTCATGGCAGCGGAGATCCCCTTCGGCAGGCTCCCCGTGGCCCTGACGAGGGATGACGGCCGCATCGGCCCACTGCTGCACAGCAGCACACAGTTCTACGCCTTCATCGGCCTGCTGGTGGGCGTGATCCTCTGGGGCGGCGTGGCGTACGTGACGCAGCTCGTCTACGGCCTCGAGGTGACGGGACTGCGCAACTACGTCTCGTGGGGCGTCTACATCACCAACTTCGTCTTCTTCATCGGCATCAGTCACGCCGGCACGTTGATCTCGGCCATCCTGCGGGTCACCGGCGCACAGTGGCGCCGACCGATCACGCGGATGGCGGAAGCCATCACCGTCTTCGCCCTGCTGGTGGGGGCGCCCATGGTGATCGTGGACCTGGGCCGCCCCGATCGGCTGCTGAACATCCTGCGGTACGGCCGGCTCCAGTCGCCGATCCTGTGGGACGTGCTCTCCATCACCACCTACCTGACCGGGAGCCTCCTCTACCTGTACCTGCCATTGATCCCCGACCTGGCCCTGCTGCGCGACCGGCCGGACCTCCCGCGCTGGCGGCGGCGCCTCTACGCGCTCCTCTCGCTGCGCTGGCGGTGGACGCCGGAGGGGGCGCAGAGGCTGGAGCGCCTCATCGGCATCATGGCGGTGCTGATCATCCCCATCGCGGTCTCGGTGCACACGGTCGTCTCGTGGATTTTCGGCATGACGCTCCGCGCGGGGTGGCACAGCACCATCTTCGGCCCGTACTTCGTCATCGGCGCCATCTTCAGCGGCATCGCCGCCATCATCACCGCCATGGCCATCTTCCGCCGCGTCTACCGCCTGGAGTCCTACCTCACCCCCCTGCACTTCCGTAACCTGGGCTTCCTGCTGCTCACCCTGGACCTGATCTACGCCTACTTCACCTTCAGTGAATACCTGACCGTCAGCTACGGCGCGGAGCTGGCCGACGCTCGGCTGCTGGCCCTGCTCTTCCGCGGAGCCCACGCGCTGGACTTCTGGGGAACGATGATCGTGGGGCTCCTCATCCCCGCCCTGCTCATCGCCATCCCCCGCACCAGGACCATCGCGGGCATCGTCACGGCCTCGATCCTGGTGAACGCCGGGATGTGGCTGAAGCGCTACGTCATCGTGGTGCCGGCCCTGCACAGCCCCTTCCTGCCGATTCAGTGGGTCCCCCGGGGCTGGGCGCTGTACCGGGCGACGTGGGTGGAGTGGTCGATCACAGCTGCGGCTGTCGCTGCATTCATCCTGCTGTACGCGCTCTTCAGCCGGCTCTTCCCCATCGTTTCCATCTGGGAGACGGAGACAGGGGGCGAGGGCCCGGGGCGGACAGCGGAGGAGGATGGATGATGCGGTGGCCGGGCGTGGCTGCGCTGGTCCTGCTGGCGACGCTGGTGCGGCCGGACAGGTATGCGCTCCCTGGAATCGCGGGCGCAGGCCAGGTGGCGCCGCCATTCGTCCAGGCCGCGTCCTCTCCCGCCCCAGGGGCGCGGCAGGCACCGCGGTTGACGCTGGCCATCGATCCCGCCGTCGACGGCCTTCGGGTCGTCGCCACGCTGCGGGAGCCCAGGGGGCGTCCCATGGCGGGACAGGAGGTTTCGTTCGCTCGGCGGACCGCGTTTGGCTGGGTCGCGCTCGCCACTGTGACGACGGACGCCACGGGGACGGCGGCGATGACCATTCCGGAGACGCGCAAGACCCTGCAGCTCCGCGCCGACGTCGAGGGAACCGAGGCGCTGGGTCCCGCCACGGCGACCGCGCGCTGGCAGGCTGCGGCGGCCCCGGTGCAGCCAGAGCGTCCGGGAGCCGGAGCCCTCCGGGTCTTCACCGACCAGGCCGAGCTCATCAGCCCGAACCCGCCCCCTCTCCTGCTGCTCTTCCTCGGCCTCATCCTGGGCGGTGTCTGGGGCACCTACGTCTACGTCCTCTACGAGCTCATCCGCGGGGGGCGTCCCACATCTCGCCCGCCCACGCGCTCGCGTACGGCATAAGAAGGAGGAGGAGACAATGCGGAACCTCGTCATGTCCTTGATCGCTGGTGCGGCCCTGCTGCTCATCCCTGCGGGGACGATCAGCGCCCAGAGTACGCAGAGGATCACGCTGATCATGGGAGACTTCTACTACAAGCCCAACCGCATGACGCTCCAGGTTGGCGTCCCTGCCGAGATCACCCTGGTCAACCGCGGGAACAAGCAGCACGAGTTCATGGTCTACACGCGTCCCAGGCCCGGGATGAGCGGGCGGCGCCTGCACGACTGGGCCGAGGAGCAGACCTACTTCAAGGGGATGACGGTGGAGGTGCCCACGGCTCCCGGTGTGAAGGCCGAGTACGTGCGCAACGTCCTGGTGGAGGTGATGGTGGGGGCCGGCAAGACCGCGGTCCTGCGGTTTACGCCGACCCGCACAGGGACGTTCGAGATGGCCTGCCTGATCAAAGGCCACTACGAGGCTGGCCAGAAGGGCACCTTCGTTGTCCGGTGAGCGCACCGGCCCGCATGGGGAGGCAAACCCCTTGCGAGCGGGCTAGCTCGTGCCGCCTGGTATACTCCTTGGGAGGGCGGTGACCCGTGCTCGACCTGGGACCGTTCATGGTGACCTGGCACGGCCTGCTCACGGCGGTGGGCCTGGTGGTCAGCGTCTACGCGGCCCGCTCCTACGCCCGCCGCTTCGGCATCGATCCCGACATGGTGTGGTGGCTCGCGCCCTACGTCATCGTTGCCGCCGTCGTTGGAGGCCGCCTCGCCTACATAGCGGCCAACCTGGCGGATTTTCGGCTGAACCCCCTGGACGCGCTTCGCATCGACCGTGGCGGGCTCGGCTCCTTCGGCGCCCTGCTGGCCACGGTGGCCGTCGTCTACCTCCTGGCGCGGCGGCGCGGGCTGTCCCCCTGGCGGCTGGCAGACGCTCTCGCGATCGCCATCCCGGTGAACTACCTGGCCATGCGGGTGGGGAGCTTCCTGATCGGGGAGCTCTACGGCGACCCGACCGGCCTGCCCTGGGCGGTTACGGTCCCGGGGGTCGCGGGGGCACGGCATCCGGTGCCGCTCTACGACGCCCTCGCTCAGATCACGCTGATTGCCGCGTTCGTCCGCCGCGCCCGCGCGGTGCCCTTCGACGGCTTTCTCCTCTGGTGGACGCTCTTCTACGCCTCGATCATCCGGTTCGCCGTGGACCTGTTCCGCTCGGAGTGGCGTACCGTGGGTCCCTTCACCCTGGGACAGCTGGGCGCGCTGGGGCTGGCTGTGCTGGCCGCAGCCGCGCTCGCCGTCGGCCGTCGACGGGCAGCCGCCGTTCACGGCGACTCCCCATGAGCGCCGCGGAGACAACGCGCCGCATCCTGCGCGCGCTGCTGGGCCCGGCCCCGCGGGGTCTCGCGGTCCGACTGTGGGACGGGACGGTGTGGCCGCCGTCGCCTCAGGAGCCGCGCGTCACGCTCGTCCTGACCCATCCCGGCGCTCTCCGCGCGATGCTGCGGGGCCCGCTCGACCTGGCGCTGGGGGAAGCATTCGTCGGCGGCGATTTCGAGATCGAGGGGGATCTGGAGGCCGCGTTCGCCCTCGTCGACGGGCTCCCGAAGCCCGGGGCGCGAGAGATCGCGGCGATGGCCGCGCACACGGCACGCCTGCCGCGAACCCACCCGCTCACGGCAGCCCTGCCCCGCGCCGCGCAGCTTCGCGGCAGCAAGCACTCGCGTGAGCGCGACCGGCTGGCGATCGCACACCACTACGACGTGGGCAACGACTTCTACCGTCTGTGGCTGGACCGCCGGCTCGTCTACTCGTGCGCCTACTTCCCCCGGGGGGACGAGGACCTCGACGCGGCGCAGGAGGCGAAGCTCGACCTGATCTGCCGCAAGCTCCGCCTGCGGCCAGGCGAGCGGTTCCTGGACATTGGGTGTGGATGGGGTGGCCTGGTCACATACGCCGCCGAGCGTTACGGCGTCCAGGCAGTGGGCATCACGCTGAGCCGGGCCCAAGCGAACCTCGCCGCGGAGGAGATCGCCCGGGCGGGTCTGGCGGACAGGTGCACGGTCGAGATCCGCGACTACCGCGACCTGCCGTCGGAGCCGTTCGACAAGATCGCCAGCGTGGGAATGTTCGAGCACGTGGGGCGCGAACGCCTGCCGGAGTACTTCGCCACCGCGTACGCGGCGCTGCGGCCGGGCGGCCTCTTCCTCAACCACGGGATCGCGGCGGTGCGGTCGCTGCGCCCTCCCTGGCCACGGGGGCGGTCCTCGTTCGTCGACCGGTATGTCTTCCCAGACGGTGAGCTGGTCCCCATCGGCGAGGCGCTGGGCGTCGCGGAGGACGCCGGCTTCGAGGTCCGTGACGTGGAAAGCCTCCGCGAGCACTACGCGCGGACCCTGCGGGCCTGGAGAGACCGCCTGGAGACACGCCACGCCGAGGCCATCGCGGCCGCGGGCGAGGCGGTCTTTCGCACCTGGCGGCTGTTCATGGCGGCCTCCGCCCACGGCTTCGCCACCGGCCGGCTCAACGTGTACCAGGCGCTCCTGGCGCGACCAGACGACGGCGGGGGCGTCCATCTCCCTCCCACCCGAGCGGATAGCTACGTGCACGACTGAGAGTAGTGTTATCCTGGTACGCGAGGTCACGTGTATGCGAGGCGACGACGGATGACGCGATGGTGGATAGCCGCGCTGCTGGTGGTGGCCGTGGTGGCCGGCGTGACGCTGGCGGCGATCTGACCGGGCGCATGAGCGCCATTGCCGCCGACGCCCTCGTACGCCTGGGCTACCGCAGCGTCACCGATCTCACAGGAGGCATGCGGGCCTGGGAGCAGGCGGGGTACGCCCTCACCAGCCGCTGAATTCCGCGCGATCCATGGACGCCGGTGACGGCCGCCAGATCGCCTGGCCATTCGTCAGGCTCCGTCTCCTCCGCTCATCCCCCGGACACACGCGCCCAGCGCTTACGCCAACGTGGCCCTGGGCGGACGCGTGGCAGTGAGGGGCGTCTGAGCTCGGTTGATGGAGCCCCTCAGGCGATGCTACCCGGCTCGACGTCGGTGATGACGATCTGGTCGCCTTCGACGACGTAGAGGAAGCTGCGCGGGGGCCGCGGGGCGGGCCCGGAGAGGACGCGCCCCGGCTGGTCGCGGTCGGCCGGGTCGAAGATCGAGAGGTGGCAGGGGCAGGCCATGAGCGCGTGGCGGCGCGGGGGAGGCGGGACGTAGCCGCCGTACCCCGCCGTCACCTCGCGCCAGTTCGGGACGAAGTTGAAGATGCAACCCAGGTGGGGGCAGATTCGCGAAAACGCGATGATGTCGGACTCGCGTCCGACCAGGTCCGGCTTGCCGACCGCGGCGGCCCAGTCCCACGGGAGCCTCATCCGCTGCGGCAGACGGATGACCACGCCCGGCACGTTAGCGGCGCGTAGGCCCTCCGGCGTGTACTGTGGATAGCGCTGGGCGAAGACGAAGTACCGGAACTCCCAGGGCGCCGCGAGGTCAGTCACCCGGGCGGCCACGGTGGTCTCCCCTCGCGGCAGATCCCGCGCGGTCGGCCGGTAGAGCACCTCGAACGGCCGGGTATTGGGCTTGAGCAATCGCAGCAGCGGGGAGACAGCCGCGGCGATGCCACCCATCGGAGGGGCAGTAGTAGCCAGCCGCAGGAAGCTCCGCCGATCGAGACGCCGTACCTCGGCGCCCATCGCACCTCCCTCAAAGGGGGAGCATCCCCTACAGAGTGTAGTGTATCCTGAGCGACGAGAGCAAGCATGCGGGCGAACCTCCTGACGGCAATGCTGGCTGCGCTCCTGCTCCAGGCGCCATCAGCCGACACGGCAGCGCCATCGACCCAAACGATCGCCGGTCGCGTGGTCAACGGCACCCTCCGGCAACCGGCCGCCGGTGTCCGCGTCATGCTGCTGCGGATGCGCCCGGGCGAAGCGCCGATCGAGCACACCGCGCGGTCGGACGGCAAGGGGCGCTTCCGCTTCACCGTGGGGAATGCGACGGAGCGCGATGCGTACGTGGTGGTGGCGGAGCACGGCGGCGCCGCGTACACGGCCGGGCCCATCCGGCCGGGTCCGGACCGGCGTGCCACCGCCGACCTCGTCATTTACGAGCCGACCTCCGACCCCGGGGTGGTGGCCGTCCCCTACCACCTCATCCTCGTCCTGCGGGTCCGGCCGGGCCGTCTTCAGGTCCGCGAGTTGCTCGCGGTCGCTAGCCGGACCCCACGCGCGTTCGTCGGAGCGGGCGGTGTGACCCTCCGCCTGGCCCTCCCGCCCGGGGCGGAGGCGGTGCGTCCCGTCCGCGGCCTCGCCCCTGCGGGGGTCAGCACAGATGCCATGCTAGATGCGCTGCCGGTGACCCCGGTAGTGCGGGAGGCCGTCATGGAGTACGAGGTGCCGTTCAGGTGGCGCCGCGCGGTGGTACGATGGCGCATAGGCTACCCGACACAGGCGCTCGACGTGATTGCCCCGGAGGACGTGCGGGCCACCCCTCTGAACCTTGTGCGGCGGGATGCGCGCGAGGTCCGCGGGGAGCGGCTACGCCGGTTCGCGGCCGAGGACCTCCGGCCGGGGGCGGAGGTGGGGCTGGCGCTTAGGGAACTGCCGCTGGACGTGCGCCCCTACCTGGTGGGGGGCGCGGCTGGCTTGCTGGTGCTGGCCGTCGGCGTGGCCCTGGCCTTTCCATTCTTTCGCCGGGGGAGAGGAGTGCCTTCGCCGTCGTGACCTCCGCCACTTCCTGGTCGCTGACGCGCCATGCGACCCGCGCATGGATCGCGCTCGCGGCCCCGGCCGTGCTCCTCGCCGCCTTCGCCGGGCTCGGCGCGGTGTTCGGCTGGCGCGAGGTGGCCGCGGGCCTGGCCCACGCCTACGGGGTGTGCCGGCGCGCCCTCCAGCCTGCCCTCCCCGGCGCAGGCCTGCTCCCCTCGCTGCCTTCGCTCCTGGTCCCGCTGGCTGTCGGCGGAGGTGCGCTCATGGCCGCCGCAGATACGTTGCGC
>JBBIIQ010000095.1:0-7746 GCA_037446405.1 Armatimonadota bacterium
CGGCACGCATCCGGCAGACGGGGGAGACCTCGGGGGCCGACATGCTCGCCGGGTTCGTCCTGGCGTGGAGGTGGTGACCCGCGGCACAGCCGGCGAGCCGACCGCGTTCGTGCTCATGCCCTCTCGCCTCCCGCGCCCCTGGGCTTGGCTAGAGGGGTCCTCCGGGTCCGCGCGGCCTCCGGCGCCGGGCCGGATGGCTCCTCTCCCCTGCGCAGGAGGCGGGCCTCCAGGGCGCCCAGCAGCTCCTGCATCTCCGTGCGCACGACTTCGCGCCAGTAGGCGCCCACGCGGCCGATGTGCCGGTAGCGGCGCTGCCGCAGCCGCACCAGACGGTGCGGCGGCACCTTCCGCAGGGACGACAGCGCGCTCACCAGGTGGAAGCGGACGATGGCCGCGGCAGCCTGCGGATCCGTGTGCGCACCGCCCGGCGGCTCAGGGATCACCTGGTCGATCACGCCCAGGCGCCGCATGTCCCCGGCGGTGAGCTTGAGGGCCGCGGCGACCTCCGGCGCCCGCGCCGCGTCGCGGTAGAGGATGGCGGCGGCGCCCTCAGGGGCGATCACGGAGTAGATGGCGTTCTCCAGCATGAGCACCCGGTCGGCCACCCCCAGGGCCAGCGCGCCCCCGCTGCCCCCCTCGCCGATCACCAGGGCGACGACCGGCGTGGGCAGGACCGCCAGCGCCTGCAGGTTCTGCGCCAGCGCCTGCCAGATGCCGTGGCGCTCCGCGTCGTACCCGGGGTAGGCGCCGGGGGTGTCCACGAAGGTGACCAGCGGCAGCCCGAACTTTGCCGCCAGGTGCATCAGGCGCAGCGCCTTGCGGTAGCCCTGCGGGTGGGCCATCCCGCCCCGGCGGCGCGCGCGCTCCTCCGGCGTACGCCCCCGCTCCTGCCCGACGACGACCACCGCCTGCCCGGCCAGGTCCCCCAGGCCGCCGACGATGGCCGGGTCGTCCCCGGCCTCGCGGTCGCCATGCAGCTCCACGAAGCGCGTAAAGAGCCGCTCGATGTAGTCCAGGGCGGTCGGGCGCTGCGGGTGCCGTGCCAGCTGCACCTGCTCCCAGGCGGTGGTCACCCGCCGGGATGGTCGCCGCCCCAGCCGCGGTGGCCGCGGTACGGAGGCCAACCGCCCCGGCGGCCGGCTCAGGTGGGCCAGGAGATAGGCCAGCGTCTCCCGCAGGTGCGGCCGCTCCACCAGCAGGTCCACCAGGCCGGCGGCCAGCAGGGTCTCCGCGCGGTGGGAGTCCTCCGGGAGGCGCTCACCGAGCGTCTGCTCGATCACGCGCGGGCCGACAAAGCCGACCAGCGCCCCCGGCTCGGCGATCAGGATGTCTCCCAGCGCGGCGAAAGACGCGGCCACCCCCCCGAACGTGGGGTGTCCCAGGACCGAGATGTAGGGGAGGCCGGCGCGGTCGTGCCGCGCCCGGGCCGCGGCCGTCTTGGCCATCTGCATCAGGGAAAGCATCCCCTCCTGCATCCGCGCCCCGCCGCTGGCGGTGACGCTGACCACCGGCAGACGCCGCTCCACGGCTAGGTCGAAGGCATCCGCCACCTTCTCGCCGACCACAGAGCCCATGGTGCCGCCCATGAACTCGAAGTCGAAGATGACCAGCATCACCGGCTGCCCGTCCAGGCGCGCCTCCCCGATCACGGCCGCCTCACGCAGCCCGGTGCGCTGGCGTGCCTCCAGCAGCCGGTCCCGGTAGGCCCGCTGATCGGTGAAGGAGAGGGGGTCGACGGAGACCAGCCCCCGGGCCAGCTCGCGGAATGAGCCCGGATCGGCCAGCAGGGCGATCCGGTCGCGCGCCGGCATGCTCAGGTGCGCTCCGCAGCGGGGGCAGACGAACAGGTGCGCGCGCAGCTCAGCCACGGGGACGAGGGCGTGACAGTGGGAGCAGGTGATGCCGGACGCGTCGCTCATCGCTGCCGCCCTCAGACGACGCCGGTGCCCCGGAACTGCTCGATCGTCCGCGGGTCGTACCCCAGTTCCCGCAGGATCGCGTCGGTGTGCTCCCCCAGCCGCGGCGGTGGCGTGCGGACCGCCCCCGGCGTCTCCGAGAGCCGCACGGGCAGGCCGGTCTGGCGGATGCGGCCGGCCGTGGGGTGCTCCATCTCCACCACCAGCCCCCGGTGCAGCACCTGCGGGTCGGCGAAGAGCTCGCTCAGCAGGTAGATGGGCCCGTTGGGCACGCCCGCAGCGTCGAGGGCGCTCCGCCAGTAGGCTGTGGGCTGGGCGGCGAAGATGGTCTCCAGCAGCGGCAGCAGCACATCCCGGTGCGCGACGCGGTCGGGGTTGGTGCGGAATCGGGGGTCAGCGGCCAGGTCCTCCCGCCCCAGCGCCGCGCAGAAGCGCTCCCAGATGGCTTCGCTGCCCACGGCGACGTTGATGTGCCCATCGGCCGTGCGAAACGCCTGATAGGGCACGATGGAGGGGTGCGCGCTGCCCAGCCGCCGCGGGTTCTCCCCTGTGGCGAAGTAGTTCCCCGCCTGATAGGTCAGCCAGGCGATCTGGCCGTCCAGCATGGCCGCATCGATCCACTGCCCCCGCCCCGTGCGATCCCGCACGCGCAGGGCGACCAGGATGGCGAAGGCGGCGAACATGCCCGCGCAGATGTCGGCGATGGCCACCCCGACCTTCACCGGCGGCCCGCCTTCCTCCCCGGTCATGCCCATCAGCCCGCCCATCCCCTGGAGGATCAGGTCGTAGGCGGTGCGCTCCCGGTAGGGCCCGTCCTGGCCGAACCCGGAGATGGAGCAGTAGACCAGGCGGGGGTACCGCTGGTGCACGGCGGGGTAAGCCAGGCCGAACCGGTCCATGATCCCGGGGCGGAAGTTCTCCACCAGCACGTCGGCGCGGGCCAGCAGCCGGTGCAGCACCTCCTGCCCGCAGGGGTCCTTCAGGTTGAGGGTAAGGCTCTCCTTGTTCCGGTTGACACTGAGGAAGTAGGCGGACTCCCCGCCGAGGAAGGGCGGCCCCCACCCCCGCGTGTCGTCGCCGCCGGCGGGCGCCTCCACCTTGATCACGCGCGCGCCCAGGTCCGCCAGCATGAGGGTGCAGTAGGGGCCGGCCAGGGCGCGGGTCAGGTCCACCACCAGGAGCTCCTGCAGCGGAGGGGAAGAGGACACGCTGAGGAAGTTGGCCACAGCAGGGCGCCATCCCTCCGGCCGCGAAATCCCCGGACTAACGACGATGCCGCCCGGCCTGCGGCTGCCCACACCTGGGCCCGACGGGCAAATCCGCCGCGGTACCGTCCGATAAAGCGATGGATCTCATCCTCAGGCGCGCCCGCCTGCTGGGACGCGAGGGCCTCTATGACCTGGGCATTGCGGGGCAGCGCATCGCCGCCATCGCCCCGCGCATCGCCGAGCGGGCGGCGCAGGAGATCGACGCCGAAGGGGACCTGGTCACGCCTGCGCTGGTGGAGCCGCACATCCACCTGGACGCCGTCCTCACCGCGGGCCAGCCGCGGTACAACCGCAGCGGCTCGCTGTTCGAGGGCATCGAGATCTGGGGGGAGCGGGTCAGGTCGCTGACCCACGAGGACGTCAGGGAGCGGGCCAGCACCGCCCTGAAGTGGATGCTGGCCCATGGCGTGACCGTGGTGCGCACCCACGTGGACGTCTGCGACCCTGGGCTCACCGCGCTGCAGGCGCTGCTGCAGGTGCGGGAGGAGGTCGCCGGCACGATTGACCTGCAGATCGTGGCCTTTCCCCAGCAGGGGATCTACTCCTTTCCCGACGGCGAGCGGCTGCTGGTGCGGGCGCTGGAGCTGGGCGCGGATGTGGTGGGGGGCATTCCGCACTACGAGTGGACGCGGGAGTACGGGGAACGGGATGTGAAGACGGCCCTGCGCCTGGCCGCGGAGTACCAGCGACGGGCCGACCTGCACTGCGATGAGACCGACGACGAGCAGAGTCGCTTCCTCGAGGTTCTCTGCGCGGAGACCGTCCGCCTGGGCCTGCAGGGACGCGTCACCGCCAGCCACACCACGGCCATGCACTCCTACAACAACGCCTACGCCCACCGCCTGATCCGCTGGATCCGCCACGCTGGCGTGCACTTCGTCACCAACCCGCTGGACAACGCTGTGCTGCAGGGCCGTTTCGACACCTACCCCATCCGCCGCGGCTACACCCGGGTGAAGGAGCTGCTGGCCAACGGGATCAACGTGGCCATCGGCCACGACTCCATCATGGATCCCTGGTACCCCCTGGGCGTGGGCGACCCCCGGCAGGCCTGCGTCGTCATGGTGCACTACGGTCACATGTCCGGTCGCGAGGAGCTGGAGATGATGCTGGACCTGGTGACCGGCCGCGCCGCCGCCTGCTGCGGGGTGCAGGACTACGGCCTGGAGGTCGGCCGGCGCGCGGACCTGGTCCTCTTCGACGCCCCCACAGGCCCCGAGGCCATCCGCACGCTGGCCGCCCGCCGCGTGGTCATCTCCCGCGGCCGTGTCGTAGCCGAGACCCGGCCGGCGCGGACCACCGTGCGCTGGAACGGCAGGGACGAGGAGATCCGCTTCGCCGCCCGCCCCGGCATGCCTCCGGCGGCCCCCGCGTGAATGGCGCAGGAGAGCGGCGCCCGCCCCCTGCCCCGGCCGCGCAACGCCCCGCGGCGCAGGCTGCCGTTTGCCGACCTGGGATCCTGGACTGCCTTTGCCTTGACGGCGGGGACAGTCTGGGAGCTGGCCTCCCGCCTCTACGGGCAACCCTACCTCCTGCCGGCCCCCTCCCAGATCGTCCGCGCCCTGCTGGACGACCGGCGGCTGGTCCTGGAGTACGCCTGGGTGACCACGGAAGAAACCGTGCTGGGCTTCCTCCTGGGGTCAGCAGCGGCCCTGCTGGCGGCCATGCTCTTCATCTGGCTGCCGCGCTGGCTGGAGGAGTTCCTCTACCGCGTGGTGGTGACGCTGAACAGCACCCCCTTCGTCGCCCTGGCTTCCCTGGCGGTGGTCTGGTTCGGATTGGGCATCACCAGCAAGATCATCATCGCCGGCATGTACACCTTCTTCGCCGTCCTCTACCATACCCACAAAGAGTTCATCTCCGTGGACCCCATGCGCGAGCACCTGATGGACATCTACGCCGCCACCTGGCTGCAGCGCATGCTCCTGCTCAAGCTGCCCTCGGCGCTGCCCATCATCTTCGTCAGCCTGAAGGGCGGGGTGATGGCCGCGGTCAACGGGGCCATCGTCGGCGAACTCTTCGGGGCCTTCGAAGGCCTAGGCTACATGATCCTGGACTCGCGCTATGTGGGCAACACGGTGCGCGTCTTCCTGGCGGCGGTGTTCTGCACGCTGATCGGCTGTGTGCTGCTGGGCGTCGTCACGCTGGCCGAGCGCCTGCTGTTGCCCTGGCATGTGAGCATGGCCCGTGAGCGCACGTAAGCCCAAGACAGACGGAGGGGGTGAGGAGCCATGAGGAGACGGTCTCGGGCATCGCTGCTGGCCGCCCTGGTGCTGCTGGTGGTGGTGGGGGGAGGGGCCGCGGCAGCGGGCCCGCAGGTCTCGATCATCGAGGCCTGGTTCATCCACAACGAGTCCATGGGCGACCCGGTGGCGGTGGAGAAGGGGTTCTTCGGCGACCTCCAGGTCACGGTCGTCGGCGGGGGACCGGGTCTCTCCCCCATCGACCGGGTGATGGCCGAGGCACGCAAGGGCAGGATCGTCCTGGGGGTTGACTATCCGTACAACATCCTGGAGGCGCGGGAGAAGCAGAAGCTGCCCCTGGTGGTGGTGGCGCACGACTTCCAGAAGTCGGCCATCCACCTGCTCTCCTGGGTCCCGCTGCAGTCGCCCAGGGATGTGCGGGGCACCGTGGCCACCTGGATCGGCTACGACAAGCAGATCAAGGCCATGTACGGCCCGGGCTGGGAGAAGGCCATCAAGATCGTCAACCAGCAAGGTGACCCGGCCACCATCGGCGCCTGGGTGCAGAAGCAGTACCAGTTCGCGCACGCCATGGGCTACAACGAGGTGCTGGTGGCCAAGCGGCTGGCCAGGGAGGGCAAGATCAAGGACAAGTTCTACATCTACTCCTACGCCGACGACTTCGGGATGCGCTGGCCGGAGAACGTGGTCTTCACCACCGAGGAGATCATCCGTAAGTACCCGCAGGTGGTGCAGCAGTTCGTGCGGGGGCGCTACCGGGGCTTCCTTTACGCCTTCAAGAATCGCCAGGAGGCGGCGACCATCCTGCTCAAGTACAACAAGAACCTGGACCGGGCTCACGAAATCGAAGGGATGGACTTCCTCTACTCGATCATGGTCACGGCCGCATCGAAGCAGAACGGCCTGGGCTACGTGGACCCGGCGGCCTGGACCCGGCTGGCCCGCGACCTGGCCGGCGCCGGGCTGCTGAAAGCCGCCAACGTCCAGGCGGCGTACACCACGCGCTTTGCCAGCGGGGTGAAGCCCTGAGGCGGCGGCGGGGGGCGGCGGGCTCGGGAACGGGCGAGGACACCCGCACCGACCCCGCCCCCGCGCCGCTTGCAGCCGCGCCCCGGCCCATGACCGCGTCACCCGCCACGGCCGCTGCGCCGGTCATCCGGATGGAGCGCGTCTCCAAGACGTATGCCCTGGCGCGCCCGCCCGGACTGTGGGGGCGGCGCAGCGGCGAGCAGGTGCTGCAGGTGGTGGCCAACTTCTCCCTGGCCGTCCGTCCGGGGGAGTTCGTCTCCATCATCGGCCCCTCAGGGTGCGGCAAGACCACGGTGCTCTTCCTTCTGGCCGGGATCCGCCAGCCCAGCGCCGGGACCATCGACGTCTGCGGGCTGGCGCCGCAGGAGGCGGTGCGCGCGGGACTGTCCAGCGTCATCTTCCAGCAGCCGGTCCTGTTCGAATGGCTGACCGCGGAAGCCAACGTCCTCCTGCCGCTGCGCCTGCGGGACCCGCAGTGGTGGCTGTGGCCGCGCCGGCGCACACGCTACCTGCCCACGGCCCTGCAGCTGCTGCGCACGGTGGACCTGGAGCCGTTCGCCCACTACTACCCGGACAAGCTCTCCGGCGGCATGCAGCAGCGCCTAGCCATCGCCCGGGCCCTGACCCTGAACCCCCGGGTCCTCCTGCTGGACGAGCCCTTCGGGGCGCTGGACGAGATCACCCGTGACCGGATGAACCTGGAGCTGCTGCGTCTGTGCGCGCAGCGGGAGCTGACCGTAGTCTTCGTCACCCACTCCATTGAGGAGGCGGTCTTCCTCTCGGACCGCGTGGTGGTCATGCGCCGCGGACTCTCCCCGCGGGCGGACTCCAGCATCGTCGCCGAGGTGCAGGTCGACCTGCCCCGCCCCCGCTCCCTCGCCCTGAAGGAAGACCCCGCCTTCTTCCAGCGGGTGCGGGAAGGCCGCGCCGCCCTGCGCCAGGCAGACGGCTAGCGCGCGAAGCGCGCGTGGGACACACCGGCCGCTCCGCTGCGGCTGCCCGCAGGTGGCCCGCCTCTGCCGTCGTACTCTTTCCCTGGACCCGTCGCATCACTGCACGCTTTCTCTGTGGAGGTGCCGCTGCGCATGGTCGTCAATCCCGTCAAGCACCGCCTGAAGCAGGGGCAGCCGGCGGTGGGCCTGTGGGTCAGCTTCCCCTGCCCGGCCGTCGTGGAGCTGCTGGCCGCCATTGGGCCCGACTGGCTGCTCATCGACACCGAGCACGGCCCCGCCGGGTGGGAACGCCTGGAGGACCTGCTGCGGGCGATGAAGGGGACCGAGGTGGTCCCCCTGGTCCGCGTGGCGGCCAACGACGTGGCGCTGATCAAGC